>NZ_JBEXSH010001240.1:0-1955 GCF_040613555.1 Streptomyces sp. NPDC006265 | reverse complement strand
CCGCCCCCAGCCGGGCGGCCAGCCTCGGGTGCAGCTCCACGAACGGCCCGGGCGCCGCGGCGTTCAGAACGGCCACCCGTCCCTGCGGCTCGATCCGCTGCACATGCCAGCCGTAGGCCTCGTAGCGCTTCAGCACGTCCTCGGAGAAGGCGGTCGCGGTGTCGCCCTCGATGGAGATGTGGTTGTCGTCGTAGAGGAAGACCAGGTTGCCGAGCTTCTGGTGGCCGGCGAGCGAGGAGGCCTCGGCGGAGACGCCCTCCTGGAGATCGCCGTCGGAGACGATCGCCCAGATCGTGTGGTCGAAGGGGGAGTCGCCCTCCGGGGCATCCGGGTCGAACAGGCCGCGCTCGTAACGGGCGGCCATCGCCATGCCGACGGCGTTCGCGACGCCCTGGCCCAGCGGGCCGGTGGTGGTCTCCACACCCGCGGTGTGCCCGTACTCGGGGTGGCCGGGCGTCTTGGAGCCGTGTGTGCGGAACGCCTTGAGGTCGTCCAGCTCCAGTTCGTAGCCCGCGAGGTACAGCTGCGTGTAGAGGGTCAGCGAGGTGTGGCCGGGGGACAGGACGAAGCGGTCACGGCCGGTCCACTCGGGATCGGCGGGATCGTGCCGCATCACCTTCTGAAAGATCGTGTAGGCCGCCGGAGCCAGGCTCATCGCGGTACCGGGGTGGCCGTTGCCGACCCGCTGGACGGCATCCGCCGCCAGAAGGCGGGCGGTGTCGACGGCACGCCGGTCGAGTTCGGTCCATTCGAAGCGGTCCGCTGTCTGCGTGCTCATCTTCAAGAAGTCCTCGATGGGAGCGAAGTTGCTGGTCTGACGCGTTCAAAATTAAAAGTCTGACTTTTACGGCGGAAGGTCGGCGTGTGCCAGCCTGTGGTGAAAGTGGGACACCCATCGGCAGCAGGGCACCCGAACCGGGCGGTACGAGGCGGACATGGCGGACATGGCGGACAGAAGCGTCCAAGGCGGCGACGGAATCGATACGTTCCCCTTCCCGGTCGAGCTCAGCGTCGGCGGCGTCGGTATGCAGATCGGCCCGATGGGGACCGGCCGCAGCTGGCACGCCGACGCGCCGCTGGAGCGCGTGCACCGCATCGACTTCCACGTCGTGATGCTGTTCGGCGCGGGCCCGGTCCGGCACATGGTCGACTTCACCGAGTACGAGGCCATGGCCGGAGACCTGCTGTGGATCCGCCCCGGGCAGGTCCACCGCTTCTCGCGCAGCAGCGAGTACCGCGGAACCGTGCTGACCATGCAGCCCGGCTTCCTGCCCCGCTCGACCGTGGAGGGCACCGGCCTCTACCGCTACGACCTGCCGCCGCTGCTGCGCCCCGACGCGGCCCAACTCGCCGGTCTGCAGGCCGCGCTCGCCCAGCTGCTGCGCGAGTACGAGGACACGGCCACGCTCCCGCTGCGTCTGCACACCGCCGTCCTGCGCCATGCGCTCACGGCGTTCCTGCTGCGGCTCGCCCACCTCGCGGCGAGTTCGGCGCAGGCCCTGCGGCAGCGGTCCGACTCCACCTTCACCCTCTTCCGGGACGCCGTGGAGCGGGACTTCGCCACCAACCACAGCGTCAGCGCCTACGCCGACGCGCTCGGCTACTCCCGCCGCACCCTGGTCCGGGCGGTGCGCGCCGCGACCGGTGAGACCCCCAAGGCCTTCATCGACAAGCGCGTGGTCCTCGAGGCCAAACGGCTCCTCGCCCACACCGAACTGCCCATCGGGCGGGTCGGCGTGGCGGTCGGCTTCCCCGACGCCGCGAACTTCTCCAAGTTCTTCCACCAGCACACCGACCAGACCCCGGCGGCCTTCCGGGCGGAACTGCGCTGACGGCGGCGGGAAGCAGTGAAGGGGCCCCACGCATGCATGGAGCCCCTTCACGAGGGCCGTCAGTGCCCGAAGGTGAACCAGTTGAGGTTCACGAAGTCCGCCGGCTGACCGCTGGTGAAGGTC
>NZ_JBEXSH010001239.1:0-1958 GCF_040613555.1 Streptomyces sp. NPDC006265 | reverse complement strand
GCCCCCGCCGTGTCCGACCCCCCCGCCGGCGCGCTCGGCCGACCCTCCGCGGCTCGGGCTGCCGCCCGGTACCGCGTCGAACTGCTGAAGCAGCCCGCCCTCACCCCGCAAGGAGCCCTCTCGTGAACGGACTTCGTGGCTATTTCCATCCCAAGACGGCGACGGGCGCGTCGTCGCTGATCCCCTCCCCGCCGTGGCGCTACTCCGGTGACCTGCTCACCGTCGAGTACCGGACGGACCCCGCGCGCGTACGTGAACTGCTCCCCGAATCAATGGAGTTGGCGGACGAAGACCCTGGCGCGGTCGCCCTGATCTGGGCCGACTGGCAGTCCTGCTCGGCGTCGGGGGTGGAACTGCTGGACCCCGTGCGGGCGCAGTACAAGGAGGCGTTCGCGGTGGTGCGGTGCCGGTTCCGGGGACAGGCGTACTCGCGGTGCGTCCACATCTGGGTGGACAAGGACTTCGCGATCGCGCGGGGGCTGCACCAGGGCTATCCGAAGAAGCTCGGCTCCATTCACCAGACGCGGCCGCATCCCTATGGGCCCGCTCCGCGGATCGAGGCGGGGGCGCGGTTCGGGGCGACGCTGGCGGCCGCGGACCGGCGTCTCGCGCAGGCCGTGGTGACACTGCGGGAACCCTCCGAGAGCGGTGGGTTCGTCAATGCGCATCCCATGGCCCATCACCGGTGGCTGCCGTCGATCGAGAAGGGCAAGGGGCTCGCCCTCGATGAGTTGATCGAGTCCGGGGCCGCGGCCTTCGAGGGTGGTCAGGCGTGGGTGGGGGACGCGGAGCTGGAGCTGTTCGAGGCGCCTACGGAGGAGCTGGCTCGGCTGGAGGTACGGGAGCCGATCGCTGCGTATTACCGGCAGGTCGGGGTGGTTTGGGACGGGGGGCGGCTGCTGGAGAGTGGTACGTCCGGAGCGGTTGCCGAGTAGTGCCGGTGGGCGGGTGCGGGCTCGTTGTGGTTGTTCGCGCCCACGCGGCGGAGCCGCATATCGATACAGCCCCGCGCCCCTGGGGAAGTGCAGTGCCCCTCGTTCGAATGGAACTCTTCTCATGTCTGACAACATCACCGTCGCCGGAGTCTCCGTCGACACCCGGCACTGGATCGGTGGCAAGCGCGTCGCCTCCGCCGGGACCTTCACCGATCACTCTCCCATCGACGGCACCACGCTCGGCGAGATCGCCCGGGGCGGGCCCGCCGAGGCCGAAGCCGCTGTCGCCGCCGCCCGGGACGCGTTTCCCGGCTGGGCCGCCACCTCGCGCGCCGAACGCGCCCGCATCCTGCACGCCATCGCCGACGGGGTCGAGAAGCGGATCGAGGAGCTGGCGATCGTCGAGACCACCGACAACGGGGCGCTGCTCCGTTCCCACCGGCGGGGCGTCATGCCCCGCGTCGCGCACAACTTCCGGTTCTTCGCCGACTGGTTGCTCCGGCTCGACCACGAGGACTTCGAGACGCGCGGCCACACCAACCACGTCAGCTGGGACCCGGCCGGGCCCTGCGTGCTGATCACCCCGTGGAACGCGCCCCTGATGCTGGCCACCTGGAAGGTCGCCCCCGCTCTCGCCGCCGGCGACACCGTCGTCCTCAAGCCCGCTGAGTGGTCGCCGCTGACCGCCTCCCTGCTGGCCGACATCGCCGCGGAGGCCGGACTGCCCGCCGGTGTCCTCAACGTCGTCCAGGGGTACGGCTCCGAGATCGGCGACGCGCTCACCTCCCACCCCGACGTGCGCCGCATCAGCTTCACCGGGTCCGTGCCGACGGCCCGGCGGATCGCAGAGTCCGCCGCCGCGAACCTCACGCCCCTGAGCCTCGAGCTCGGCGGAAAGTCACCCCTGTTGGTCTTCGCCGACGCCGACCTCGACCTGGCCGTCGACCTCGCCGTGGAGCAGTACGACAACGCCGGGCAGGTCTGCCTGGCGGCGACCCGGCTGCTCGTCGAGGAGCCGGTGGC
>NZ_JBEXSH010001238.1:543-1959 GCF_040613555.1 Streptomyces sp. NPDC006265 | reverse complement strand
GCCGTCTTCAGAATGCGGAGGTTCTCCGCGTGGATCTCGGCGCAGAACCGGCTGATGAGCACCCACAGCGGCATGGACAGACCGTCGAGCTGGTCATGGAGCAGCCGGGCGGCTTCGTGCATGCCGTGCTGCGCGCGGCCGATGTCCATCGTGTCCACACCCCGCGCCGCCCGCTCCAGCGACCGGCCGGCGCCGAGGACGTGGTCGTGGGCGTCGCGGCTGACCGTCTCCAGTCGCAGTGGATGCACCGGGGTGAACATGGACGGCGGGGCCGGGGCGGGGTCGAAGGCAGCCGCGCGGCCCGCGTTGTAGCGAGTCGCCCACAGCTCCACCATGTAGACCACGGCGGCCTGCCAAGCGGCCTCGTCATGCTCGCCGGTGCGCTCCTGGAAGGTCGCGACGGCACGGCCGGCGAGAGTCTCAGCGCGCTCCAGCGAGGCGCCGCGGCCGAGGCGGAAGTCCTCCAGCGCCTTGGCGGCCTCGATCACGTTCACCTGGGCCGAGCGGGCGTGATCGTTGAGACCTCGTCGCATCAGGATGTCGCCGGCCTCGACGGTGATCCGCGACCCGGGCGCGGCAGGCTCCCCGGGTTCGGGGGACAGAACGTGCCGAGGGGGAAAGGCCATGGCTGTCGTACTCCTCAGGTGTCATGCCGGACAGGAAAGGGGGCTCCCAGCTTGGCCAGGGGTGGGCTCGGGTTCGTACCGGCTCCGTGTGGGGGCGCGCCCGCCATCCGGCGGCATCCCCTCAACTTACATCTTGAAATCAGAATAAGCAACAACCATAATGCACATTGAAATGTGAACAAAACTTGCAATCGGCAGTCGGTGCGAGTGCGTTAGATTCGCGTTAGATTCTGTTTTTGAGGGTGGAGGTGGAAGTGGACCCGGCAACCGACCCGGTGACGGCGGTGCTCGCACGGATCCCGCTCGACGGCCCCGTGCCGCCGCTGCCGGACCCGGCCGCACGCGTCAGGCTCCGCGAGGAGTTCGGCTGGACCGTGACGCAGATGGGCAAGGCGACCAACGTGCGCCGTGAGACGGTGTGGACCTGGGAATCCGATCCACCCCGCACGCCGCGTGGTGAGAAGGGCCAGCTCTACGCCCGGCTCCTCGCCTACTTCGCCGACGAGCTCGCTCGCGCCGCAGTGACGGGCGGCGCCACCGCTTCGGTGCCCGTGCCCGTGCCTGACGCCGGGCCTGCGCCGCAGCCGCCGGCCGCAGCGGAGGAGGAGCAGCCCCCCCTGTTCGACTACGACATCGAGGACCCGCCTGAACTCGTCTGGCCGGACACCGACCAGAGCCCCGCCCTCGACAACACGGCGGCGCAGGCCGAGTACCCCGAGTACGACGTGCCCGGCTCCTGGACCCACCTTCCCGAAGACGTCACCCGCCCCTGTGTCCGCTGCGGCAATCC
>NZ_JBEXSH010001238.1:0-533 GCF_040613555.1 Streptomyces sp. NPDC006265 | reverse complement strand
CATGAGTGAGTCAGCTGACACGTCATGCCTCGTCGCAGGCCAGCCCCGCCACATCTACCTCCAGGCCATGGCCGCCATGGGCATGCCCCGCTGCGGCACCCAGCCCACTGCCCCGGCCGCGCCCGTCGTGCCGACCGCGACCGAGACGGCCGCGCCCGTGCCCGCTGCCGTCGGACCGGCTCCCGCCCCCCAAGCGGTCACCGCACCACCGGTCGCCACACCGGCACGCGCGCTCCCAGCTGCTGCTCCCACGTCTCCCGTTCGTCCCCCGGCCGTGGCGCGCCGCCCGGGCACCGCCACCAGTTCGGCCTTCCGCCGCAAGACGGCGAAGAAGCCGGCCGCCAAGGCGGTGGCCCCCGAGCACGCCGACGGTCCGCTGGCCGTCCTCGACATCACCGACGGCGCCCTGACCGCGCACCTCGTCGACGGCCGCACCATGCCGTGCCCGGCCAGGACCCTCCAGGCCCTGGCCGCGTGGGCACTGGACAAGAAGAAGATCCGCCTGGGGGCAGCCAAGCTCCACGACAATGGGT
>NZ_JBEXSH010001237.1:0-1965 GCF_040613555.1 Streptomyces sp. NPDC006265 | reverse complement strand
GCGGGTACCGGCACCCCGTTGGAGTGAACCGGATCACACCCGGTCGATCAGCTGTCGAATCCCAGCCCCAAGCGGTCCATCGTGCGCAGCCACAGACGCCGCGCTGCCCGTCCTCGGACTGCCCGGCTCACACCTTCTGGAGCTGGCCGGGAAGGCCGGACTGCCGGTCGTCACCGAGGCGTTCGCGGACCGGGCGTACACCGACGCGGGCACCCTGGTGCCGCGCAGCGTGGAGGGCGCCGTGGTCACCGACCCTGACGCGGTCGTGGAGCGCTCCCTGGGCCTGGCCCGTTCCGGTGAGGTCGTCTCCCACACGGGGACACGCGTCGAAGTACGCGCGCGTTCCCTGTGCCTGCACGGCGACACCCCGGGCGCGGTGGACCTGGCCCGCCGGGTGCGCGAGCGTCTGGAGGCCTCCGGGGTCCGGGTGGAGGCCTTCACATGAAGGTGCTGCCCGTGGGCGAGGACGCCCTGCTCGTCGAGGTCTCCTCGGGCGACGAGGCCCAGGCGCTGCACGCGGAGTTGCTGCGGCGCCGCGCGCAGGGCACGCTGTCGGCCCGCGAGATCGTGCCCGCGGCCCGCACGGTCCTCCTCGACGGCCTCGACTCCCCCGCCCGGCTGGCCGCCGAACTGACCGCCGCCGACCTGCCGCCCGCTCCCCCGCGCACGCGTGACGTGGTGGAGATCCCGGTGCGCTACGACGGCCCGGACCTGGCCGACGTCGCCGCCCACTGGGGCGTGCCGGAGAGGGAGGTCGCCCGCATCCACGGTGCCGCCGAATTCCGGGTCGCCTTCTGCGGCTTCGCACCCGGCTTCGGCTACCTCACCGGCCTGCCACCTCGCTACGACGTCCCGCGCCGGGCCACTCCGCGCACGTCCGTCCCGGCGGGGTCGGTCGCCCTGGCGGGCCCGTACACGGGCGTGTACCCACGCTCGTCGCCGGGCGGCTGGCAGCTGATCGGCACGACCGACGCCGTGCTGTGGGACCACGCGCGCGTGCCGGCCGCGCTGCTGGCGCCGGGCACGCGCGTGCGGTTCGTGCCCGGGGCGGGGTCATGACGGACCGCGCCCTCGCCGTCGTCCGGGCCGGGGCCCTCACCACCGTGCAGGACGCGGGCCGCCCCGGACACGCCCATCTCGGCGTGCCCCGCTCCGGGGCGCTGGACCGGGCCGCCGCGGACCTCGTCAACCGGCTCGTCGGCAATCCGCCCGCGGCGGCCGTGCTGGAGACGACCCTCGACGGCTGTGCCGTACGCCCCCGTTCGACCGTCACGGTGGCAGTGGCGGGCGCGCCCTGCCGGGTCACGGTGGACGGATGTCCCGTCGCCTGGGGCGCGCCGGTGCGGGTGCCCGCGGGGGCGCTGCTGGACGTCGGACCCGCCGTGTCGGGCGTCCGCGCCTACCTGGGGGTCTCCGGGGGCATCGCGGTCGAGCCGGTGCTCGGCAGCCGGTCGACGGATCTGCTGTCGGGGCTCGGTCCGGCCCCTCTCGCGGCCGGCACGGTGTTGCCCCTGGGACGGCCGTCCGGCGTGCACGCGCGCGTGGACGTCGCCCCGCAGCCGGCGCCACCGGTCGAGCTGCTGCTGCGGGTGACCCTCGGCCCACGCGACGGCTGGTTCACGCCCGAGGCCGTACACGCCTTCCTCTCCCGTGCCTACCGGGTGTCCTCCGCGAGCAACCGCATCGGGCTGCGTACGGAGGGACCCGCCCTGGAGCGGGCCCGGCCGGGCGAACTTGCCAGTGAGGGCATGGTGCTGGGTGCGGTACAGGTCCCACCGGACGGCAGGCCGGTGGTCTTCCTGGCCGACCACCCGACCACCGGGGGCTACCCGGTGATCGCCGTGGTCCGCGCCGCCGACCTCCCCGCCGCCGCCCAGGCCGTCCCCGGCACACCGGTCCGCTTCGTGGCCGTGCGCCGCCGCCAGGGCCTGTCGTTCGGCCCCGCGTCCACGGCCTGATCCGAAC
>NZ_JBEXSH010001236.1:0-1973 GCF_040613555.1 Streptomyces sp. NPDC006265 | reverse complement strand
CGTCGGCAGCAACACCGCGACCGTGCACGCCCTCACCGCCCTGCGCGCCCGCCTCGAACCGGATATCCCGGTCATCGGCACCGTCCCGGCGATCAAGCCGGCCGCGGCCGGCGGCGGGCACCTCGCCATCTGGGCCACCCCGGCCACCACCGGCAGCCCCTACCAGCAGAACCTCATCCGGGACTTCGCCGGCGGCGTGCCCGTCACCGAGGTGCCGTGCTGGGGTCTCGCCGAGGCCGTGGAGCTCGCGGACGAAGCGGCGATCGACGCGGCGGTGTCCGCGGCCGCCGCGCTCACCCCGGACGACGTGACCACCGTCGTCCTCGGCTGCACCCACTACGAACTGGTCGCCGAGCGCATCCGGACCGCCGTCCAGCGCCCCGGCCGCGCGCCCCTCGTACTGCACGGCTCCGCGGGAGCTGTGGCCGCCCAGGCCCTGCGCCGGCTCGGCGAACATCCCGCCCCGGGAGCCACTCCGCACGGCACGCTCACCGTGCTGCTCAGCGGTCGCGAGGGTGCGCTGCCCGCCCCCGCCCTGGCGTACGCCGAAGGGCGTCTGCTGCAGACGGTCACGCCCGCCCGCTGACCGGAACACGTTACCGACGGTCACCGGCCGACCTGATCGGTGCGACGCCCGCCCGGCGCAGTCACGCTCCGCCACGGGTACCAGCGGAGCGAATCCTGAGTACCCTCAAGGCATGAGGGACCACCGCCACGGCGAGAACGCCCCCCAGCCGCACCCCGACGTGTGGACCGGCCGTGCCACCAACCGGGTGCAGTGGCTGCTGGCGCTCGTGGGCGCCGCCTGCATGGCGCTCGGTGTCGAGCTGGCCGTCGACTCCGCGTGGACGTCCGGCATCGCCCCGCTGGTCATGGCCGTCGTCGGGTGCATCGCCGCCGGACTGCTGGTCCTCTTCGGAACGCTCGCGTTCGTGCACGTCGCCCTGCGGGTCGACGAGGAGCACCTCGAGGTGCGCTGCGGCCACATCGGCGTACCCCGCCGCCGTATCCCGCTCTCCGACGTGGTCGGCGCCACGTACATCTCCCATGTCACCCCCCGCCACTGGGGTGGCTGGGGCTACCGCTGGCGGCCCGAGAGGGGCACCGCGGTGGTGGTGCGACGCGGTGAGGGCGTCGAGCTGGAGCTGTGGGACGGGCACACCTTCACGATCACCGTGGACGACGCGGAGGCGGCCGTACGGGCGATCAAGGCGCGGCTGCGGCCCCCCAAGCCGGGCGCTCCCGCGCACTGAATCGCCGGACGGTCGTCACCGGCCGTGATCGACGGCAGTGATCACTGACTGTGATCATCGGCCATCCCGGAGCCGCCGTCGAGGACCGTGCATCCGACCGCTCATCGCGCCGTAGCGCGCCCCGCGCCGCGTGCCCGCATGTCCGGAGTGCGGCCCGCCGGTTCGTCGGCGAGGGGGCGCGCCGTGGCCATGCCCGCCAGCAGGCCCGTCCCCACCGACACCGCCGTGAAGCTCAGCGCATTGCCGATCGCGGCGACGGCGGCGAGCGCCGTCAGGGCCGCGCCCGCGGTGAGCGCCACCGGGGTCGGGCGCGGGCCGCGCCACAGCGCGTACAGGACCCAGCCGAACGCCGCCGCCAGCAGTGCCACCCCGACGATCCCCTGTTCCGCCGCCTGCTGCAGGGGCGCCGAATGGGGCTTGCCGTCGGACAGCAGCACATGGGCGGACGTCGCGCTCAGCTCCCCGAAGCGGCCCGGGCCCGACCCCAGCGCCGTGTCGTCGCCGAGCAGATGCCATGCGTCGTGCCACAACTGCACGCGGTGCGGCGTCAGCCGCCCCTCCAGGGCCGCCACGAATCCGCCCGGTACGGCCCCCGCGGCGACCGCCCAGATCAGACCCGTCACCAGGGCGGCGACCGCGGCCAGTACGGCCATGGCGGCGCCGCGGTGACGGGTGTGACCGGCGGCCAGCGAGCACACCAGCACCGCGAGACAGGTCACC
>NZ_JBEXSH010001235.1:0-1973 GCF_040613555.1 Streptomyces sp. NPDC006265 | reverse complement strand
CCGCACCGGCCGAAACCCCACGTACGTCCAGTACGAGGGCTTCCGGCCGGCACGCCGAGAGCACGCACCAAACGCCGCTCCTCAACGGGCAAACGCTGCCTGCCACGGCACTAGCATGGGCGGGTGCAGACGATGCCCGCCCATGCGGCCCACCATGACGACCGTGAGATAGAGACCCTCGAAGAGTTCGACGCGACGGTCCCGGCGCGCGGCACCCTCGCCGGATACCGCGTCCAGGCCGTCGACCTGACGGACCGTACGCGCGAGCTGCTCGCCACGGACACCACGGGCGCGATCTTCCTCGGCTGCGCGATGCGCGAGGACGCGGCTGCGAAGATCCGGGCCGACGGCGCCCTGGTCTTCCCACCGGTGCCGGGCCTGCCGTTCGACCCGTACCGCGGCCTGGTCTACTCCCCGGACGAACTCTTCGCGTCGTTGGCCGACGGCTACGAGGCCACGCCCGACGCCCTCGCCTACGCCTGGTTCCAGCGCACCAAGACGGACCGCGACATCTACGCGTCCATGCTGCGCTCGGTCCACGACGACTCCGTCTCGGACGCACTCGACGAACTCCTGTCCGGCGCCCGGGTCGTGGGCGTCATGGGCGGCCATGCCATGGCCCGCGGCACCGAGGAGTACGCCGGCGCCGCGCGGCTCGGCCGGGAGCTGGCCCGCGCCGGCTTCACGATCGCCACCGGCGGCGGCCCGGGCGCCATGGAGGCGGCCAACCTCGGCGCGTACGCCGCCCCCTTCGGCGAGGAGATGCTCACCGAGTCGCTCGAACTCCTCGGCAAGGCACCGCACTTCACCCCGTCGATCACCCAGTGGGCCTCGGCCGCCTTCGAGATACGCACCCGCTGGCCGCACGGCGGCCGCTCGGTGGGCATCCCGACCTGGTTCTACGGCCACGAGCCGCCGAACGCCTTCGCCTCCCACATCGCCAAGTACTTCGCCAACGCCACCCGCGAGGACGGTCTGCTGGCCCGGTCCAACGCGGGGGTGGTGTTCCTGCCGGGCGCCGCCGGGACCGTACAGGAGATCTTCGACAACGCCACGCCCAACTACTACGAGTCGCGCGGCGAGCCGACGCCGATGGTGCTGGTGAACCGCGTGCACTGGACGGAGAAGCTGCCCGCGTGGCCGCTGCTCCGGTCGCTGGCCGGGGGGCGCTCGATGGAGGCCCGGATCGCGCTCGTGGAGCGGATCGAGGAGGCGCCGGAGGCCCTGAAACGTCTCGGTGGTTAACAATAAGGCAAAGCAAGTGCTTGCAACCTGCATATGCGTTGACACTACTTATGCGACGCTTATAGACCTGTGAGCCTCCCGGTAGTGCTGATGTTCAGTCAACACCGCCTCAGCCCCCCGCTTTAGCAATCCTGTAAAGGACAAACGTGGCAGTTCTGTCCGTATCCCGCCGCGCACGTGCCGTGCGCGTCCTCGGTGTCGTCTCCGCCTCGGCCGCGCTCGCGCTCGGTACCGCGGGCAACGCGCTCGCCTGCGACATCAGCGAGTTCTCCGCCGAGGCGAAGTGCGATGACGACAAGGGCGTCATCTCCGTCACCGACGTCGACCCCGCCGGCATCCCGGCCACGGTCACCGTGTACCTGCAGAACAACGGCGCCGACGCGAAGAAGGTCGGCACACAGGTGGTCAAGGGCTCGCGCGAAGGCACCACCATCACCTTCACCGAGGACTGGAAGCCGAACGCCGAGTACCGCATCCACGTCAAGGCCGCCCGCTACGTGGACGAGGACATCAAGCCGAACCTCGTCACCCCGGCCACGGCCTGCAAGAAGGAGGAGGAGCCCCCGGCTTCGACTCCCCCGGCGACGCCGACCCCGTCGGCCTCCCCGTCCAAGCCGGCGGAGGAGACCGAGACTCCCGCCCCGGAGCCGTCGGAGAGCCAGAGCACCTCGCCGGCGGGCAACGCGCCCGCCCCGGCCGGTGACTCCAACCTCGCCGAGACCGGTGCC
>NZ_JBEXSH010001234.1:0-1978 GCF_040613555.1 Streptomyces sp. NPDC006265 | reverse complement strand
CCCGGGGCGTGCGGGGCGCCGAGCCCGGTGAGCTCCCGGGCCGGCTGTGCGAGGTGGCGGTGGAACTGCTGCCGGTGATCGGCGCGAGTGTGTCGCTGCGCAGCGAGGGCATGCCCGTGCAGCTGAGCGCGAGCAGCGCGCAGGCCGCACACCTGTCGCAGATCCAGGCGACGCTGGGCGACGGCCCCTGCCAGAGCGCGGTGGAGGACGGCGCGCCCGTGCTCGCCTGCGACCTGACCACGGGCCGTGACGCGGGACGCTGGCCGGTCTTCGCCCAGCAGGCGACGGAGGCCGGGGTTCGGGCCGTGTACGCGGTCCCGCTGGGCAGCGGTGCGACGTGCGTGGGCACACTCGACCTGTACCGCGACCGCCCCGGCGCCCTCACCGACCGCCAGCTGCACGTGGCCCGGATCGTGGCCGGAGTGATGACCGTGGCCCTGATGGCGCTGCCGCACGACGACGAGCCGGAGACGCAGGACGGGACGGAATGGCTGAGCGGTCTGGCCTCCGACCACGACGAGGTCTACCAGGCCGTCGGCATGATCATGGCGCAGCTCGGCGTGGGCGCCGACGACGCGCTCGCGCGGCTGCGGGCGGACGCCTTCGCTCACGGGCGTACGGCCCTGGACGTGGCACGGGACGTGATCGCCCACCGCACGCGTTTCGATCGCTGACCGGCGCTGGACGCTGCGCCGGCTGCTGGTCATCGGCCGCTGCCCGCCGTCTGGGACCCGCGTCTGGGATCGGAGGCCGGGGATCGGTGCCTGGCTGTCCGGGGCCGGCGTCTGGGATCGGAGGCCGGGGATCGGTGCCTGGCTGGCCGGGGTCGGCGTCTGGGATGGGAGATCGGGGCCCGGTGCCTGGCTGTCCGGGGTCGGCACGGGGTGCTCGGCGTTTGGGATCGGTGATCGGGATCGGTGCCCGGCTGTCCGGGGTCGGCGCGGGGTGCTCGCGTCTGGGGCCGGCGCCCGAGACCGGGCCGTCAGATCTGCGCCCGCCCCTGCTTCCTGATGTCGGCCAGGCGCTGTGCGCCGAGTTGCACGGCCTGCTGGGTGACCTCCGCGTACACCTCGTCGAGGCCGGCGTTGGTGAGGGTGATCGTCTCCTCGCTGACGCGGACGGCGGTGAGGTCGACCGTGAGGTACGTCGGCTCCCCCTCCTCCGTCTCGCCGGCCAGCGTGACCCGCAGGGCCTGCCGGGCGTCTCCCACCGGCGGCAGCGGCAGGTCGCTGACCTCCACGCTTTGGATGCCGCCGCGGGTGGTCACGGCCGTGAACCGGCCGCATCTGCCGGGCAGCGACTTCATCCAGTCCAGCGTGCGGTCCACGTCGGCCGGGGGGTGGGCGGTGACCCGGTAGTGCAACTGGGCGTCGGTGTCGCCGTCGTCGAGCGCGGACGTCGCCTGCGGGCCCTTCGGGGTGCCGAACGGCTCCTCCGTGTAGAGCGCGTCCAGCAGCCGCTGGCAGTCCCGGTCCTCCGTGGTGGCCTTGAGCAGCCCGTCCCGCCAGGTCCGCGCGCCCCGGGTCGGCACCCACGGCTCCCCGAGGTCGGCCTCGGTGACCAGGGCCGCTCGGGCCTGCGCCAAGGTGAGGGCGGCCCCGGAACCGGCGGGCTGCTCGACGGCGGGTGACGCGCCGGTGGCGGACGCGGAGGCGGAGAACCACCGGGGCCGCGGCTCGTCGTCGACGGAGCAGCCGGCCGCGGCCAGCAGGGCGGTCACGGACAGCGCGGAGGCCAGGAGGGCACGGGTGGCCGGGGGGTGGGTCATCGGGGTGCCTCCTGCGGGGGGCTCATGGAGGCGGCTCCGGGCGGGGCGGGCTCTCCAAGACCGGGTGAGTGCTCTTACGGCACCACCGCGACCGCCCGCCCACCAGCGATACGGGCCGTCCGGGTGACCGGGCCGGGACGCCCCCGCCTCTCACGGGCCGGGGCGCCCTCGCTCCTTACGGGCCGGGACGCCCGCTCCTTACGGGCCGGG
>NZ_JBEXSH010001233.1:0-1984 GCF_040613555.1 Streptomyces sp. NPDC006265 | reverse complement strand
GCCACCATCCGCCGGGTCATCGACCGGGCGTCCATGCGCAGCTTGGAGTGCACCGACACCACCACCACGTCGAGCAGGTCCAGCAGCTCCGGCTCCTGGTCGAGGGTGCCGTCCTCGAGGATGTCGCACTCGATGCCGGTCAGCAGCCGGAAGGGCGCCCAGCTCTCGTTCAGCCCGGCCACCACGTCCAGCTGCTCCCGCAGCCGTTCGGGCGACAGCCCGCGGGCCACCGTCAGCCGCGGCGAGTGGTCGGTCAGCGCCGCCCACGCGTGGCCCAGCTCCGCGGCGGCGCGGCCCATCTCCTCGATCGGACTGCCACCGTCGGACCAGTCGGAGTGCAGATGGCAGTCCCCGCGCAGCAGCGCCCGCAGCTTCTCCCCGCCCCGCACGGCCGGCTGCTCGTGCGCCTCGCGCTCCAGCTTGTCCAGATAGCCGGGGACCTCGCCGGCGAGCGCCTCCCGCGCCACCTGCGCCGTCTTCGGACCGACCCCCTTGAGCTGCTCCAACGACCCGTCCGCCGCCCGCCGGCGCACCTCGTCCCCGCCCAGGTCCTTCAGCACGCGAGCCGCCGTACGGAAGGCGCGCACACGATAGGTCGGTGCCAGGGACCGCTCCAGCAGGAAGGCGATCCGGTCCAGTACCTCGACGGGGTCCATCGCCACCTCCACCTCAAGGGTTCCCCAGCACCCGGGACGCCGCACCCGACGGGCGCGCGGTTTGCCGGTTGTCCCCCCGGGTACTGCAATGCCTCGTCCCGGCCCCGTCGAGGAGGAGGCTCGTCATGTCCGCCCCCAGCGAGTCACCCGGCAAGGCCGCCGTGATCACCGGCGCCGACTCCGGCATCGGCCGCGCCACCGCCGTACGCCTGGCGCAGGCGGGCATGGACGTCGGCATCACCTATCACAGCGACCGCAAGGGTGCGGAGGAGACGGCCGGCGAGGTGCGCTCGCACGGGCGGCGGGCCGAGGTCGCCCGGATGGACCTCACCCGGCTGCCCGACGCCGCCGACACCGTCGACGACCTGTGCGAGCGGCTCGGCCGCATCGACGTGCTGGTCAACAACGCCGGGACCGGCACCATGACGCCCTTCCTCGACCTGGAGCCGTCCGACGTGCGCGAGGTCCTGGACGTGGATCTCGTCGGGCCGTTCCTGTGCGGGCAGAAGGCGGCCCGGCACATGATCGCGCACGGCGAGGGGGGCCGGATCGTCAACGTCACGTCGGTCCACGAACACCAGCCGCGGGTGGGCGCCGCCCCCTACTGCGCCGCCAAGGGCGGTCTCGGCCTGCTCACCCAGGTCATGGCGCTCGAACTGGCCGAGCACCGCATCACCGTCAACGCCGTCGCCCCGGGCGAGATCTCCACGCCCATGACCGGGCAGGAGGACACCGACCCGCACACCGAGAGCCGCCCGGGCATCCCGCTCGGCCGGCCCGGCGACGCCCGCGAGGTCGCCGCCGTCATCGCCTTCCTCGCCGGCCCGGACGCCTCGTACGTCACCGGCGCGTCCTGGAGTGTCGACGGCGGCATGCTCCGGATGGGCCCGCAGGCCGGTTCACATCTGACCGGCCACGACTGGCGCCGCCCCTGAGCGGCGGAGCGGTCCGGCGGGCGCCCTGAACCCGCGCCGTCGCCGGTTGCGTTCTACGCTCGATGCATGACCGAAAGCGCGAGCCCGTACATGTCCCACCCGCGGATCCTGGTGCTCGGGGTGCAGCCGGGCACACCGCCGTTCCGGATCGTGCAGATCGACGGCCAGGTGGTCGGGGAGGCCCGGGCCGTCACTGACGTGCTGGCCGCCGCGGCCGCGTTCGGGATCACCGTGCACGACATGGACGATCCGGACGTGGTCCGCTGGGTCGGCGGCGACAAGTTCACCTGGACCGTGCACTAGTAGATTGTCGCTGCTAAGTGTGGCTGTGATTGGTGGAGTTGACGGTCGGGCAGCCTCCCCTCGTCGCTTTCACTTCGGCCGGGCGGGGGT
>NZ_JBEXSH010001232.1:0-2003 GCF_040613555.1 Streptomyces sp. NPDC006265 | reverse complement strand
GTCCACTCAACGAGTCACACCCGTCCAGGTACCGGTCACATCATCAGATCACCCGAACCGGTCATGTGCGGAGGATGGGACTAGCATGTGCTCGCTGCTCACGCCGGCGCCTTCCTCGTCACTCGCCGCCGCCCGCGGAGGGCCGACGCCGATCTCTACCCTAACGTTAGGGTAGAGTCGCCGTGGTGCCGGCCCGGCCGACTGCCGCGCCCGCTTCCGTGGGGCGGGACGCGAGCGCCCGGTCCGCCCGCAGTGCCGGGGCCGACGAAGCCCCCGGCGAAGACCGATCCCGCAGGAGCGAGCGTGCGCGTGTGTGTGAGGCCCGGCGCCGCCGCCTGCCCGCCGTGACCCTTCGCCCCCGGGCTGAGCCCTCTTCTCGCGCAGGTCGTCGCGGCACTGCCCGCTGACCCCGTGGCGACCGCCCCGGTCTTCCACGCCTTCCCCGCCTTCCCGCGCGCCTCCCTTGACGGGGTGTGCCCGAGCCCGACAGGTTCCTCTCGTCTTGTCTTTCTCCGCACCCTCCCCGGCCGCCCGGCTGCGTGGCTTCCGACGTCCGGCCTGGCTGTCCGACCCGAAGGTGCTGCGCACCGAGGTGCTGGCCGGGCTCGTGGTCGCGCTGGCACTGATCCCGGAGGCGATCTCGTTCTCGATCATCGCCGGGGTCGATCCGGCGATCGGCCTGTTCGCCTCGTTCACCATGGCCGTGACCATCGCGGTCGTCGGGGGCCGGCCGGCGATGATCTCCGCGGCCACCGGTGCCGTGGCCCTGGTCATCGCCCCCCTCAACCGCGAGCACGGCTTCGGGTACCTCGTCGCGGCGGTCATCCTCGCCGGTGTCTTCCATATCGTCCTCGGCGCGCTCGGCGTCGCGAAGCTGACGCGGTTCGTGCCGCGCAGCGTGATGGTGGGGTTCGTCAACTCCCTCGCCATCCTCATCTTCATGGCGCAGGTTCCTGAGATGACGGGCGTGCCCTGGCCCGTCTATCCGCTGCTGGCGGCGGGGCTGGCGCTGATGGTGTTCTTCCCGAAGGTGACGTCCGTGGTTCCGGCGCCGCTGGTGTCGATCGTCATCGTCACGGTCGTCACGGTCGCCGCGGGGATCGTCGTGCCGACCGTGGGCGACAGGGGTGAGCTGCCGTCGTCCCTGCCCGTGCCCGGGCTGCCGGACGGGCCGTTCACCATGGACACCCTGACGACCGTGGCACCGTACGCGCTCGCCATGGCGCTGGTCGGGCTGATGGAGTCGCTGATGACGGCCAAGCTGGTGGACGACATCACGGACACGCACTCCTTCCTCCAAGACCCGCGAGTCGGTCGGGCAGGGCGTCGCCAACAACGTCACCGGCTTCTTCGGGGGCATGGGCGGCTGCGCGATGATCGGCCAGACGATGATCAACGTACGGGTGTCGGGTGCGCGCACCCGGTTGTCGACGTTCCTGGCCGGCGCGTTCCTGATGGTGCTGTGCGTCGTCTTCGGGCCGGTCGTCTCCGACATCCCCATGGCCGCCCTGGTCGCGGTGATGGTGATGGTGTCGGTGGGGACCTTCGACTGGCACTCCATCGCGCCGAGGACGCTGAAGCGGACGCCGACCGGGGAGATCACCGTCATGGTGGTCACCGTGGCCTGTGTGGTCGCCACGCACAACCTCGCCATCGGTGTCGTCGTCGGCTCCCTCACCGCGGTGGTCATCTTCGCCAAGCGGGTCGCCCACCGCGCCGAGGTCACCGCGGTCACGGACCCCGACGGCACCTCGGTTGTCTACCGCGTCACCGGTGAGCTGTTCTTCGCCTCGTCCAACGACCTCGTCGCCCGGTTCCGGTACGCCACCGACCCGGCCAGGGTCGTCGTCGACCTGTCCGCCGCGCGCATCTGGGACGCCTCCTCCGTGGCCGCGCTGGACGCCGTCGAGGCCAAGTACGCCCAGCGCGGCAAGAGCGTCGAGATCATCGGCCTGAACGAGCCGAGCGCCCGGATACACCGGACACTCAGCGGCGAACTCACC
>NZ_JBEXSH010001231.1:0-2009 GCF_040613555.1 Streptomyces sp. NPDC006265 | reverse complement strand
GGGCCGGTCGGCTTCGACCCTACGGCCCGCGCGACGACTTGTTCCGGCTCGCCTCCGTGGAGCCCGTACGACCCACCCAAGGGAGGGCCGCCGGGCGGGGTCCGGCAGAACCCGAAGGTCCTCGCCGTTGTACGGCGCTGGCTCATGCTCCCCGTGCGCCGGCGTCCAGAGTCTCCGCCAGGCTGAGCGCTGCCAGGACCTGCGCCTGGCCTTCGGACGGTTGCAGGGTGCCGGTCGCGGTCGCCTCGGCGACCCGGGCTGCGTGTTCCAGTGCCATGGCCACGCCGGTCGGCTCCCGGTAGGTGGTCAGCCACTCGAATCCCGCGCGGAGTGCAGCCGCGAGGTCGCCGTCGTGGTCCTCCGGGGCGTGCGTGGTTAACGCCCGGAGCCACAGGTCGGCATGGGACTGCACGATCGCGGCGAAGGGCCGGTAGTCGGTGACGGTGCCACACCGGCCACCGGCGCCCTCGGGGCCGCGCCGCCCGGTCCAGCTGTTGGCCAGCCAACGGTGACGGTGGCAGACCTCCAGCCGGTAGTCCATCGGCCGGTCCCGTGCCCGGGTGCGGCGTTCGATGACGACGGTCGACGGTGCGGTGCATGTCGTGAGCTGGCGCAGGACCGGCACAGCGGTACCCCCTCCTGGTCGCGGTGAGGATCCGATCATGGTCATGGGATGAGTGCGCCGTCGTCCACGATTGGACGCTACGGCTGTGACCCGGATCTCATTCCCCGGCCGGGTGGCGCAGTTCCGTCAGCGCGCGCCGGCGGATCCCGGTACGACGCGAAGACGGCCGGGCTCGGGTCCCGGACCTGTGGGTGGCGTGGGAAGCAGATGGTAGGGCTGCCACAGTGCGGGGGTTTGCTGGTTGCGCTCCCAGTGCGGGGCGCCGGTCAGGGCGACGATCCGGTGCATGGGGATGTGTAGCGGCAGGTGCCGGCCGCCGGGGTTGAGGGCGATGCCTGTGCTGTCGACGGTTTCGAGCGTCCCGAACAGGGTGGCCCACGAGTGCTGTTCTGCGTCACGGCCGCACAGCACGTCCAGGCGCAGCGCGCTCCAGCGCAGCCAGGGCGCCATCCCCTCCAGCTCGGCCGGGGCCTGGGGGCTGTCGGGAATCCAGCAGCTGTACCCGTCGCGCAGGGCGCTCGCGATGCGGTAGGTGCGTTCCTCGCCCTCCCCGTCGCGCCACGGCCGGTCGGCTGCACGCCGGGCGCGGCGCTGCTCGAGGACCTCGTCCGTAGGGGTGGACGGCTCGCGGTCGCCGTCGCCGGGCAGGAACGGGAACGCCTGCCGCAGCAGTGCCGCGGCTGCCGCCTGGTCTGCCGCGCCGCCGGTGACCGGCCCGCCGGCGGTGAACCGCGGCTCGTAGTGTGAGGGCTGGGCTGCCTGTTCCCGTTCCAGCTTCGCCACCAGGTGCGCCGGGGCAGCAACGACCGCCGCGTAGGACGGTCCGGCGGTGTCGCCGCCGCTCCAGGACACGTAGTCGTCGACCTCGCGGTGCCCGTGGGGGACGACCGGGCCCAGTACGGGGGAGGCGGCCAGGTAGGCGACCGGGGTGTCGCGGGTGCCGGTCAGCGGCCAGTCGCGTACCAGCAGCAGCCGCGCGGACATGGCGGCAACCTCCGCCTCGAACTCTTCCTCAAGGCGGTTGCACGCGGCTGTCACGGCCTGTGGCCACCACAGGGCCAGCTCGGCGTCCGCCCACGCTGCCGGGTCTGCGTGCTGGTCGCCGGGGGTGCGCGGCGGCACGGGCAGCCGGGTGACGTCCCGCACTCGGGCGCCCTTCAGCTCGTCCGCGACGGCGGCGCGGGCCAGGTCGGCGGACTGCTCGGGGCCACGGCCGCGCGAGCGGGCCGCAAGCCACACCCCGCATACCAGGGTCCACACGTCCAGGTGCGGTTCCGGCTCGTACATCCGGGGCCGCCGGCGCGAGAGGTTGCCGACCGCCGCGCCGATCTGGTCCAGCTCCCGGCGCTCATCGGTGTCGGCGCAGCGTCGCACCGCGTCCCGG
>NZ_JBEXSH010001230.1:0-2009 GCF_040613555.1 Streptomyces sp. NPDC006265 | reverse complement strand
ACGGCAACTGACCTACTGGGCAGAGGACTTGGCGCGACGCCAAGAGGACAAGGATCTACGCGGCCTCGCGGCAGCCATCGAAGCGGCGGACGGGGCGCACCGATGAAGGGCGCCGAGTCGGTGTGAAGCCCGCCGCGTGCGAGACGGCTCATCCATCCTCCGCACCGGACGCCGGCAGCCCCTCCGCGCGGAGCGCGCCCAGCCGTGCCCACACACCGATCGCCCGGCGCTGTCGGCCGAGGTCCTTCTCGACGGCGCGCCGGCGTAGTGCCGTGTGGGCCCCTTCGCCAAGTGTTCCCCCCTGGACGCGGAAACCGGTCCACGGCGGGGTCCCGTTCATATGCTTTGGCGTTCTTCAGAATCCAGGCGAACGCATGGTTCGATATTGAATATTTCTGGAGAATTCGCCATGGCACGCCACCCCTTCCGCACAAGGAGAAAATCCATCAGCATGATCGGGCCGGGCCTGACCAGCCTTGGCGGCAAGGGGGAAATCGCCGTTTTCAACGGATGGGGAGGAACCTCACATGCGGACCATCAGGAGGCAGGCGACGGAGTGGCTCGCCGACGCCGCAACCGATCCGCGCGACTGCGAACGACAGTGGCATGGCGAAAGCGGCGTCGCGGCGCTGGCCTGCGGGCGGTTATGGGATGTGCTGAGCGTGCCCGAGGCATGGGGTGTGCTGGCCCTGGATGCCCTCCTGCGGCTTCCGCGGGCGCCCGGCCCCGTACTGACGGACACCGGCGCGGGCAGAGTGGGCTTCTTCCTGCCACATGATCCCGCAGGCCGCTGGGTTGGCACGGATGTCAGGTACCTGGGCAAAGGCGCGTGGGTCACAGTACCTGCGCCGCATCGGGCCGTAGGGCGTCTTCACTGGCTGGTTCCACCTGATGGCGCGGGAACGCTGTGTGTCCCCGCTGCCGTGGAAACCGCCCTCCAGCAGGCCCTGGGTACCCTCACGGCCCGGTCCGCCACGCGGCGACGGTGTCCGGTGTGTGGAGCGCGGACCGCGCAAGCCTGTCTTCCGGGGAAGGCGGGTTCGGATGACGGTCACAGGTCCGGCCGCCGCCACTGAAACTCACAGCGGGGGTGGTGCCGTGCAGTGGTTCGACCCCGACCCGGGGAGCGGGGGGGGGGCAGGGTCGCGGGACGGCGGAAGCACCGGAGATGGACGCTTCACGGCGGAGTGAACCACACGCCCGTCCACTGAATACCGCCCAAGTCCCCTGCCCCCACCGCCTGAACGCGCCGGCTGCGGGACACGGAGGCCCGTCGGTCCGCGGAGCCGCGGCCGCCCCGGCAGGCACGAGCCCTCCTCGCCTGAACCAAGCGGTCCCCCGCGCCGACGCGCCGAGTCCTTCCGCGAGTTCCCACTCGTCGAGCCCCGCACACACACGCGAGAAGAGCACGCACACCGGTCACCCGCGAGGCGGAGCCCGGCGGAAGCCGGGCGTGGCGGGTTGCGGGGCTTGTGGGCCCGTGGTCGCATCTCCCTCGAAAGGCGCATATGGGATCTCCAGGCGCCTTGGTAGAGGGCAGGTCACCTGTGATGGTCTGCCCCGGAAAGAACGTGGAAGGACTCATGCCTCACCTCACGCTCCGTTCGGCGGCCACCGCGCTCCTTGCTTCAGCACCGCTGTTGATGGCGGCGCCCGCTCAGGCCACCGTGCAGCAGGGCTTCCCCTGCGACGTCGGGCTTCAGAAGATCAGCAACAACGAGACCAGCACCATCAACGTCAGCGCCACCTGTGCCACGGCGCGGACTGTCGGTGTGAGGATCTCCGCGGGTGACACCGAACTCGCGAACGCCGAGATCGACGTCAAGGCCGGTGTGCAGCGCACCGTCAGCATCACCGTGCCGAAGGTCGAGCGAGTCTGCGCCACCCTGGAGACCGACGGCGAAAGCCTCGCGGTCTGCAGCGGCTGACGGGTCGCCAACGCCGGTATCCCCCCTCTGCGACACCCTCCTGAACAGAACGGCCGCCGCCCCTTCACGGTCCGCAAGGAC
>NZ_JBEXSH010001229.1:0-2011 GCF_040613555.1 Streptomyces sp. NPDC006265 | reverse complement strand
GTGAAGGTGACCGTCCCGGACGTCGCCGCCGACCGGGTCTCCCTGGCCAAGGTGTCGGCCACGGCCCACGACGTGACGCTGGACGCCGACGGCCTCACCTCCGTGCGCGGCGCCCACGTCCCCCGCTTCGACGGGGACGTCCAGCTGACCTTCGCCGACCTCAACCGCGAACTGGGCGCCTCCCAGGTGAGGTTCACCGGCGAGGGCCGCGACAAGGTCCGGGCGAACGGCACCCTGCCGGTCGCCGGGCACGACCTGCGGCTGCGCGCCGAGGCCCGGATCCAGCGGCAGGGCGAGCGGGGCATCGCGACCGAGATCGGCAAGATGCGCCTGGACATCGGTGATCTGGCCACCTACCGCCCCGGCACCCGCGCCTCGGAGGGCCTGCACCTGACGCCCAAGGGCACCGCCGACCTCGCCCGGGAGACCCGCAAGGCCAAGGCGCTGCTGTCGGTCCCGGCCGTCGTGCGGCGGATGGGCGTGCCCGAGGCGACCGTGCGCGAGGCGCTGGCCGACGACGGCAAGCTCGCCGAGCTGACCGGTTCCCCGCGCTTCGCCCGCCAGGCCGCCGGCCTCGACCTCATCGACCTGGCGCTGGAGCACCCCGACGTCATGCGCCGTCTGGGCCTCGACCCCAACCTGCTCGACTCCCTGTCGGGCCTGACCCGCCCGGTCCTGGCCGACCGGCTGTCCCTGGCGTTCGAACTGCCCGAGCCGGATCAGGGGGACGTGCGGCTGCAGGACGTACGCGTGGAGGAGGACGGCCTCCGGGTGCGGGTGTCGGGATCGGGGCTCACGGTCGGGAAGTGACGCCCCGAGGGACGCCGGTCGAGAGGTCTTCCTGACGCGCCCGCGCCACCTCTGGTTGAAACTTTATGTTCTGATGTGTTGACCTCTGTTGGAGTCGCCTTCTAGTTTCGTGCACCACTGGGCGGTACGTCCGCGGGCCGCCCATCCGTGCACCTCTCAGAAGGGGATGTCGTGTCTCAAAGGAACCATCGCGGGACAGCGTGCGTGGGGGCGCTGCTGGCCTGCGTCACGGCATTCGGTGGAGCGCTCGCCTCCCCCGCGGCCGCCTCTCCCGCCCACCGTCCCGACACCCCGCCGCCCGTCAGCGACTTCAAGGGCGTCAACTGGGCTGACCCGCGCGACAACTTCGCCCACGACGCGGTCGTGCCCTCGGGCCTGTCCGCCGCCGACGGCTACGCCACCACCTACGCCAAGTCCAAGGCGATCATCGGCGGATTCTCCAAGCTCGGCGCCAACACCGTCCGCCTCCCGGTCAACCCGACCACCGTGAACGGCCCGTTCTGGAAGTCGTACCGGGGCGCGATCGACGCCGCCACCGCCCAGGGCTTCAAGGTCATCCTGGGCTACTGGGAGGCCGACAACGCCAAGGACGGCAAGATCGACGACCGGGCGTCCTGGGACCGGATGTGGGCGCGGATCACCTCCGCATACGCCCGCAACTCCAAGGTGTACTTCGAGCCGATGAACGAGCCGTTCGGCTACACCGCCCAGGAGTGGACGGACATCGCCGCGACGTGGGTGAGCACCCACGGCAACGTGCCCCGCGACCGGATCCTGATCGGCGGCTACAAGTACAGCGAGGACGTCAAGCCGGTCTGCGCCGACCCGCGTCTGAAGGGCACGCGCCTCGCCCTGCACAACTACGGCTTCTGGCACACCGACTGGACCGGCGTCGAGCAGTGGAAGGCGGACTTCAAGAGCCGCATCGGCGACTGCGCCTCACGCACGATCCTCGACGAGTTCGGTGCATCCATGACCACCGGCCTGGACTACAACGGCCCGGCGGGCACCTCCAACGAGATCGCGTACATCCAGGCCGCGACCGACACGATCCGCGAGCTGGGCCTGGGCTCGGTCTACTGGCCCGGCCTGCGCAACGGTGACACCTACTCGCTCACCACGCTCCAGGGCACGGGAACCGGCCTCAGCCTGAAGCTCAACAACCAGAGCGGCCTGGATCGGCTGCACTGGGCCTGGAAGC
>NZ_JBEXSH010001228.1:0-2020 GCF_040613555.1 Streptomyces sp. NPDC006265 | reverse complement strand
GCGAGCGAGCTGTCCTTGCCGAGGCTGCGCACGGACGTGGCCAGACCGCCGGTGGCGTCGTAGCCGTTCACGAAGTCGACCCGTGCCACGGCGAGCGTCATCCTGCACACCGGCACTGTCCTGGTCGGCCTCGGCGAGGAGACATCCCGCACGGGCGTGAGGGCGCTGCAGCGGGAGCTGGCCCGCCACGCCGTCGCCCGCGAGGTCCGCCCGGTCCACTTCGCCGTCGACGGCATCGTCCACTTGGACGACCACTTCACGATCGTCGCTCCCGGCACCGCGCTGATCCACCGCAACGTCTTCGCGCCCGCTCAACTGCGCTGGTTCGAGCAGTACTTCGACCTGGTCGACGTCAGCGACCACGAGGCCCGGGCCGTCCAGGCCAACGTCCTGGCGATCGCACCGGGCACCGTGATCGTCGCTGCTGGCAGCGACCGCATCGCCGCACAACTCGCCGCGCGCGGACTCGAGGTCCTCACGGTCGACTACTCCGAGGTCACCCGGATCCCCGGTGCCCTGCGCTGCACCACCCTGCCCTTGACCCGCGCCTGATCCACTTCCTCCTCGCCCGGTCGCCGTGCCGCCGTGCGGTCCTTCGCCCGACTCCTGGAGCTGCCGTGTCCGACCCGCTGCTACCCGTACTCCTCGCCGTCCCAGTCGTGGTCCTCGCCTGCCAGGCCGGCGGGCGGGCCGTACGGCTGCTCGGCCAGCCGCCGGTCATCGGTGAAATCCTGGCCGGGATCATGCTCGGCCCCTCGCTGCTCGGCTGGCTCGCCCCCGGCGTCCAGCACCACATCCTGCCGCCCTCGGTCTTGCCCATCACCTCCGCGCTGGGCAACCTCGGCCTCCTGGCGTTCCTCTTCCTGATCGGACTGGAACTCGACCTCCGCTCCCTGGGCACCACCCGCGGGGCGGTCGCGGCCGTCAGCCTCAGCGGTGTCCTGCTCCCCATGGCCCTCGGCGCCGCGCTGGGCTCCGCCCTCTACCCGCACTTCGCGCCCAACGGGGTCGACCGGCTGCCGTTCACCCTGTTCGTCGCCGTAGCCCTGAGCATCACCGCATTCCCGGTCCTCGCACGGATCCTGGCCGACCGTGGCCTGGAGAACACGCCCCTGGGCACCTTCGCCCTGGCCTGCGCCGCCACCGACGATGCCCTCGCATGGTGCCTGCTCACCGCTGCCGTCGCCCTGTCCACCTCCGGCACCGCCCTGTCGGCCCTGACCACCCTCGCCCTGACCGCCGCCTTCGCAGCCGGCCTCATCTTCCTGCGGCCCCTGTTGCGCGCTCTTCTGAAGCGAGCCGGCCGTACCTCCGACGATCTCGTCCTGGTCCTGCTGTTCGCCGGATTGTGCCTCAGCGCCTACACCACCGATCAGATCGGCGTGCATCCTGCCTTCGGCGCCTTCCTGTTCGGCACCGCCGCCCCCCGCGGTCTCTCGGCCGTCGAGCGCAGCGCCGCCCGCATCCGCGCCGTCGTCCTGCCGCTCCTGCTGCCGCTGTTCTTCGTCGACACCGGCCTGCACACCGACTTCTCCACGCTGCCGGCCGGACAGTGGGGCTGGGGAGCGGCGATCCTGGCGGTCGCCGTCATCGGAAAGTGGGGCGGCGCGGCCGGCGCAGCCAGGCTCACCGGCTCCGACTGGCGCTGGTCGGCAGCGGTCGCCACCCTCATGAACTGCCGCGGGCTGACCGAACTCGTCGTTCTCGGCATCGGCCTCCAGACCGGCGTCATCAGCGAGCGGCTGTTCACTCTCCTGGTGGTCATGACCGTCATCACCACTGCGGCCACCGCCCCGATACTCAGGCGCGTGGCCGGCGACGACCCGAGGATGACCCCGCCGGCGCCGGACGACGATCCGGAGCGCGATCCCGCCCGGGAGGTCACCCGATGACCCCGGCCCCGAACCCGGTTCTGGACGCGGTCCTCAGCCGGCGCAGTGCCCCCCGCCTGACCGAGCCCGCACCCGGCCGCGAGGAACTGGAGCGCCTCGTTCAGGCCGCGGCCACCGCACCCGACCAC
>NZ_JBEXSH010001227.1:0-2029 GCF_040613555.1 Streptomyces sp. NPDC006265 | reverse complement strand
GTCTCCTCGCCGCCGAAGAACAGCAGGGGGTGGAAGCCGCCCGCCTCGAGGTACGCCTCGCGGCGGACGACGGAGGCGCAGGCGAGGAAACCGAGGACCTGGGTTCCGGGCAGATCCCGAGCCACACCGAGCGGGGAGGTGGCGAGGACGTCGTTGAGGGGGTCGGGTCCCTCGGCGAGGCCGACCAGAGTGGCCGCCGAGATCAGGCCGAGGCGTGGATGGGTGTTCATCAGCTTGGCCGCGTGTTCGAGGGCGCCGGGCGCCCACCAGGAGTCGTCGTCGGTGAACGCCACGTACGGGGTGCGCAGGGCGCGCACGCCGTGGGTACGGGCGATCGCGCCCCGGTTGACCGGCAGGGACAGCACCCGGACCGTGGGGAAGTCGTGGGCGAGCCGGGCGCGGGTGTCGTCGGTGGAGGCGTTGTCGACGACGAGGATCTCCGGCTGCTCGGGCAGGTTGAGGAGCCGGCCCAGGGTGCGGGCCAGGCTCGCCGACCGGTTGCGGGTGGCGATGACGATGCCTACGGGCGCTTGGTTCATGGCGTGTCGGGGAGCTGGTCGAGGGCGTGCAGTACGTCGTCGGTGGCGATGCGCAACAGTGCCGGGTCGGGGCGGCGGCCGTGCGGGTCGCCGTCCTGGCCGGGGTGCCACAGCACGCGGTGACGGGGGTCGGGCGGCGGGCCCCAGCGGCTCGGCGGGACCGGACCGAACAGGGTCACCGAGCAGGTGGCGTGGGCGACGGCGAGGTGGGCGATGCCGGTGTCGCCGCTGACGACCGCGGAGGCGTCCGCGACCAGCGCGGAGAGCCACTCGAAGGGAAGGCCGCCGCCGAAGGTGTCGGTGTCGGGCAGCCGTGCCTGCTTGGCGAGGCGGGCCACGAGGTCGTCCTCGCCCGTTCCACCGGTGACCACGACCCGGTGGCCGCGCTCGCGCAGGGCGGTGGCGACCGCTGCGTAGCGGTCGACGGGCCAGCATCGGGAGGGGGCACCGGCGCCCGGGTGCAGTACGACGGCACCTGGCGCTGGGGAGGCGCCCTGTGGGCGGGGCAGCCGCAGGTCGGCCGGGTCGGCGGGGACGCCGTAGAACCCCAGGAAACGGCACCAGCGGTCCCGCTCGTGCTCCTCCGCCCACCAGCGGGGACCGTCGATCTCCGGGGTGTCCGGGTGGGCGAAGGCGAAGAGACGGCGCGGGTGCAGCGTCTGGAGCAGGCGGTGGCTGGGCGGGCCGTTGCCGTGCAGGTCGACGGCGATGTCGGGCGGGGGACCGAGCCAGTTCAGGCCGCGGGGTACGGCGCGGCCGGGGCCGGAAGCGGGCAGCAGCCGGTCGACGGCTCCCGTCGCCGCCGCCACCGGTTCGAGTTCGGCGGGGGCGGCGAGCACCAGCTCGTGGCCGGGAAAAGCATGTCGCAGAGCGCGCAGGGCCGGGATCCCGGCGAGGAGGTCGCCCAGGCCGAGAGCGCGCAGGACGAGCAGGCGAGGGCGCGTCATCGGGCACCCTCCGCCGCCCGGTCCAGGAGCGTGGTCGAGGACCGCCCGGCGAGGTACGGCAGCAGCACCGCCTGCCCGCCCCACTCCTGCAGCAGCGCCGCCTCGGGCAGGTCGGCGCCGGTGTAGTCGCCGCCCTTGACCCAGACGTCGGGCCGCAGCTCGGCGAGCAACTGTTCCGGGGTGCCCTCGTCGAACACGGCCACCGCGTCGACACATTCGAGGGCGAGTAGTACGCGGATCCGGTCGGCGAGTGGGTTCACGGGGCGGCCCTCGCCCTTGCGGCGCTGTACCGACGCGTCCGAGTTGAGGCATACGACGAGGCAGTCGCCGAGCCGCCGGGCGGTCTGGAGCAGGCCTACATGCCCGGCGTGCAGCAGGTCGAAACAGCCGCCGGCGGCCACGACGGTACCGCCGGCGGCCCGCACCCGGGCGATCACATCGTACGAGTCCGGGGCCGCGTCGGGGCCCACGCTCTTCCAGACGCAGTATGGGGAGTTCCTCAGCTGGCTCTACCAGGACCTGGGCAATCCGAAGGCTGCCTCG
>NZ_JBEXSH010001226.1:0-2039 GCF_040613555.1 Streptomyces sp. NPDC006265 | reverse complement strand
GGTGTCGCAGGTCAGCACGCCGAAGCCGACGGGGACACCGGTGTCGACGGAGACCTGGGTGAGGCCCTGCACCGGCCATGCGGGCGCAGGGTCGGTAGGGCCGCTGTTCAGCCGTTGGCCTTCTCGTAAGCCTCGCGGATGGTTGCGGGAACACGGCCGCGGTCGTTGACCTCGTAACCGTTCTCCTTCGCCCAGGCGCGGATCGCCGCGGTGTCCTGGCTGCCGCTCGCAGCGGCGCGCGCCTTTCCACGCCCGCCCGAAGCACGGCCTCCGGTACGGCGACCGCCCTTCACGTAAGGCTCGAGAAGGCCACGGAGCTTGTCCGCATTGGCAGTGGTGAGATCGATCTCGTACGTCTTGCCGTCCAGCGCGAACGTCACGGTCTCGTCAGCCTCGCCACCGTCGAGGTCGTCGACAAGAAGGACCTGAACCTTCTGTGCCACCGGATTTCCTTTCATCGATATCTTCAGGGCGGGTGTGCCGGCGTCCGCCGTATCGCCGTCCCCTGTTATATGCAGTACTGCAGTACGTCGGAAAGCAAACCGCTTTTGCCGGAAAAACACAAACCCCCGGCAGAGACCGGCAGCCCGGCCCCGGTCCGGAAACGTGCGCGTTTCGGACATAGGGCACCGGGGCAGGGGCGGGCGTGCGGAATATGCCTTGACGAACCGTCCAGACCCTCTAGCGACCTACTTGCGCCCGGCGATCACAGATGCAGAAGCATCCGGCTGTTGCCCAAGGTGTTCGGTTTCACTCGTTCGAGTCCGAGGAACTCCGCGACGCCCTCGTCATAGGAACGCAGCAGCTCCGCGTAGACATCCGTGTCGACGGGCGTCTCGCCGATCTCCACGAAGCCGTGCTTGGTGAAGAAGTCGACTTCGAAGGTCAGACAGAAAACACGGCGAACGCCGAGCCAGCGGGCGGTCTGCAGCAACTTCTCCAGCACACGGTGTCCGACGCCCGCGCCCTTCAAGCCTGGCTTCACCGCGAGAGTGCGGACTTCCGCGAGGTCTTCCCACATCACGTGCAGCGCGCCGCACCCGACGACCTCCGCGTTGTCGTCCCGTTCCGCGACCCAGAACTCCTGGATGTCCTCGTAAAGCGTCACCGTTGCTTTGTCGAGCAGGATGCGGCCGCGGACGTAGGCGTCAAGGAGGCCCCGTACGGCCGGGACGTCGCTGGTGCGGGCCCGTCGGACGGTGATGGCTTTTGCGCTGGCTTCGGGGCTCTTCGCGGACATGACGGGACGCTATCGCCCGCCGCGGTCCCGGCCGGAGGCGGGGTTCTCCCCGGGCTCTTCCCCGGGTTCCGCTCGTTCGGCCGGTTCTGCGGATTCCGACGGTTCGGTCGGTTCCCGGGTTTCCGGGCCCTGGACGATGCGGACGGCATCGGTGAGAGACCGCCGCTGTTCCTCGCTCATCATGCCGAAGAAGGCGACGAGAGCGGCGGCGGGGTTGTCGCTCTGCGACCAGGCGTCGTTCATCAGGGCGGCTGCGTAGGCGGCACGGGTGGAGACCGCCTCATATCGATAGGCACGGCCTTCCGCCTCGCGGCGCACCCAGCCCTTCTGATGGAGATTGTCCAAAACGGTCATCACGGTGGTGTACGCGATGGACCGCTCCTTCTGAAGATCTTCCAGGACTTCTCGAACGGTCACCGGGCGGTTCCACTTCCACACCCGCGACATGACCGCGTCTTCGAGTTCTCCCAATGGGCGAGGCACAGCTCAGAACAATAGTGGGAGATCCCGGTAATGGCGTGGCGGACGTGCGCGGGACCGGCGAACGTGAACAAAAAGGGCGTACGGCTCGTGGGTGCGGGCGCCGCGGGGAGCGGGTCCGCCGAGTCGTACGCCCTCGGAGGGGGTGGGGTCAGGCGTCGGCCGTCGGGGGCGTCGCGGTGGACTGGCGGGCACCCTCCACCCGCGCGAGGGCGGCATCCACGGCGACCCGCACCGGCATGTCGGTGCGCGAGTGGCTGACCGCCGCAAAGGAGGCGGGCCTGGACACCATCCCGGGCACGGCCGCCGAGATCCTGGA
>NZ_JBEXSH010001225.1:0-2043 GCF_040613555.1 Streptomyces sp. NPDC006265 | reverse complement strand
GCCGCTGCGTCCTCGGCGGCCTTGGTCTCGATCTGTTCCTGCTGGTGCTCGACCTGCGCCATGATCCGGGCACGCAGCGCGTCACCGGCGCCGACGCGGGCGCCGGACGTGCCCTTCGCGGTGTCCGCGGTGGCGGTGCCGAGGCTGCTGAGCGGGGTGGCGGAACCTTCGGGGGTGTCGTCGTCCGAGATGAGGGAACCCACCGAGGGCAGGTCCGGGACGGAGATGGACACCGGGGGCTTGCCGGTCTGGGCGCTGGCCATGCCGCCGGCACCCACGGCGGCTATGACGCCGACGCCCAGGACGGTGGAGCTGCGGGCGAGGCCTCCGCCCCGCTGCTTGGTGACGCGATGCCGGCCACGGGCAGGACGGATGGACTCCTCGGTGGGGTTCCACTCCTGGAACGGGCCCTCGTCGGTGCGCTGACCGCCGAATCCGAAGGTGTCGGTCTCGCGCTTCGGCGCGTACTGGGCCGCGGGGGCAGGCCGGTTGGACGCCACGTGGGCGTACTCCTTTCCTTCCTTCTCGCCTACCGGGTTAGCTGACGGGTTCGGAGCAGGAAGGTCTCCTACGCGCGTATACCTGCCGTGCTTCCACGGTGGTATCCGCCCGATTCACCCCAAGTGGTGGTTCCCCGGTTCCCTTTCGGGATTCGGCGCGTGCGCACGGAGCCGCCTTCTGTGACGGCTGGGACGACCGCGCTGCGTTATCGAACGTTAATGGAGGCGCGAGGGGTATTCCAGCGATTCCACTTGATCATTAACCTTTTTCGCGCGGACCTACCTGCCATGACCGGCTCAAATCGGGCGAGTTGACTGCATCGCACGTGGCTGACGAGGTTTGACGGTGTGTCAGTTGTTATGCGGAACGGGGTGGTTCGCTCACCGAACGTAATGAGCCGTCGCGCCATGAGAGACCGGTACGCACCATGAGGTTCCGGTAATACACCGAGGGCCGGAACCCTTTCGGATTCCGGCCCTCGGCCTTCAGTAGCGGGGACAGGATTTGAACCTGCGACCTCTGGGTTATGAGCCCAGCGAGCTACCGAGCTGCTCCACCCCGCGGCGATGAATGCAACGTTACGTCACCGCGGAGGGCGGATGCAAATCCATTGCCCGGCTGCACCCCGGCCCCACCCACACCACCTCACGCGGACAGCTCCTGCCGCAGCGCATCCCTCAGCCGCTCCGCCCTCTCGGTGACGGACGCCGGCCCCAGCGACACGGCCCGGTCGGCCCACCGCTGCCCCTCCGCCAGCTCACCCCGACGCGCGTAGACCAGGGCCAGCCGCAATGCCGCCCGCCCGTGCCCCGCGTCGGCGGCCCGCGTCCACCAGATCGCCGCCTCCGGCTCGCTCCCCTCCCGGGCCAGCAGCAGCCCGAGATTGAACGCCCCGTTACGGGACCCGGCCTCGGCCGCCTCCCGGTACCACCGAGCCGCCTCGACGACATCGCCCCGGGCCGCCGCGAGCATGCCGACCCGCACCTGCGCCCGCCGATGCCCCTGTGAGGCCGCCCGCTCGTACCACTCCTCGCACTCGCTCCGCCGGTGCACCGGCTCGCCGAGCTCGTGCGCGGGCTCCGGCGGCCGCCGCGCGTCGAGCACGGTCGCCAGCCGGTACGCGGCCTCGGCGCTCCCGCCCCCGGCCGCACAGCGCAGGTGCCGCTCGGCCTCCTGCTCGTCGCCGTCCCGCAGCCTCGCCATGCCGACCTGGAGCGCCGCCTCGGTGTGCCCGGCGGCAGCGGCACGCTCGTACCAGCGCAGCGCGGCCTGCTCCTCGTCCCGCCCGGCATGCAGGATGCCGAGGTTGAAGGCGGCGTCCACGCTCCCCGCCTCCGCGGCCTTGGAGAACCACGGCTCCGCGCCCGTCTCGTCGCCGCCCCGCAGCAGCAGGATCGCCAGCGCGTTCGCGGCCTCCCGGTGCCCGGCGTAGGCCGCGCGCCGGTACCACTGCTCTGCCTGCGGGGTGCGCCCCTGCTCGGCGCAGAGCAGGCCCCGCGCCCCTGAAGAAGGCCGATCATCACGCCGTCGCCGCGTAGGTAC
>NZ_JBEXSH010001224.1:0-2047 GCF_040613555.1 Streptomyces sp. NPDC006265 | reverse complement strand
CGGGCGTCTCGGTTCGCGACCGGCCGGGTGCCTCCGTACGGCCGCGCGCCGGCGGGGCCGTCTCGGAGGGCCGTGGCCTGCGGGGCGCGGGGACGCCCGACTGCGCTGAGGAAGGCCCCAGTCGCAGTTCGTATTCGCCGGTGTTCGGGTTGAGCACCCACTGATCTGCGGGATCGATGTCGTCCGCCCGCCCACGGCCTTGCGCGTCCACGGTTGCCTGATTCCTCCGTCGGGGCACGCGGCGCCTTCCCCTCCAAGGCGCTCGGGTCTCGGTCACTCAGTGCGCGACCTCAGGACCATCCCTCAGAGCCGGGCGCACCGGATCGCTCACATTAACCGCCCCATTCCGCGCCGAGCGACGACGGTGACCCATTCCACGTCCCTACACCTGGGCAATTCGCCCATTTCCTGGATGAAGAGTTCATTGCCTTGGAGTGGCCTTGGTGCCCGCTTTACTCACAGGTGTCCTCGGCTGCCGTGTTCCCCTGAAACGTCGGTGGAGGAGAAACGGTGACGCCGGACCCGCGATAAGGACCCGGATACGAATCCCCGTACGCCCCGTCACGCGTGTCGGGGGGCCTCGGCGGGGCGTGACTTCGCGGGCCGTTCCCCTCGACGACCACCGGCCCGTCCGTCCGCAGCCGCTCGAAGAGCCTCTCCGCCGCGGGCTCCACGAGTTGGTCGCGATTGGAGTCGTACGCATACGACTCCCGGGGGACGGTCAGGAATTGCACTTGTTCCATGGGGATGTCGCGCAGGCCGCGCACGAGTTCGTACAAACCGCGCAAGCTCGCCAGTTTCGGGTCGGTGGTGAGAGATGACGTGGCGGCGTCCAGCACGGGATACAGCTTCGCCGGATTCAGCAGGACGTCGTTGCTGCGCACCTTGTTCACGAGTGCCCCGAGGAATCGCTGCTGCCGCTCCATCCGCTCGGTGTCACTGCCGTCGCCGAGGGTCTTGCGGGCGCGGACGTACCCGAGGGCCTGCTCGCCGTTCAGCGTCACGCGCCCGGCGGGCAGTCGCAGCTTGGCGGCCCGGTCGTCGATCGGCTCCCGCAGGCACACCTCGACGCCGTCGACCGCGTCGACCATCTCCTTGAAGCCGTGGAAGTCGACGACGACGTGATGGTCGACGCGGATGTCGGTCAGCTTCTCCACGGTCCGGATGGTGCAGGCCGACCCGCCCAGCTGGAAGGCCTGGTTGAACATGGCGAACCGGGGCGCGCTGCGCGACCCGTCCGGGCGGCGGCAGCCCGGCAGGTTCACCATCAGGTCCCGGGGGAGGGAGACGGCGGTGGCGCTGCCCCGGCCCGCGGACAGGTGCAGCAGGATCGTGGTGTCGGACCGCTCGGTGCCGGAGTCCCGCCCGTAGCGGGCGTTGTCGCGCCCCTCGCGCGAGTCCGACCCGATCAGCAGGATGTTCCGCGCGCCCTTGACCAGGGAGGTGGGCCGCTCCTTGTCGTACCGCGCGAGCTCGGCCGCGGCGGCCTCGTCGGGCGTGATGTTGCCGCTGAGCTTGGCGTATACGGCCCAGCCGACCCCGCCGGCCGCCACGAGGAGGGTCGTGGCCCCGAACGCCGTGATTCGCACCCACCGCCGCCGGCGCCGTCGCAGCAGCCCCCGCCCGCTGGCGGACGCCCCCATGACAGGACCGACCCTGTGGCTCACGGCAGCAACCACCCCTCCTGACGTAGGAACGCCCCGCGCGCACTGCTCCTACGACCATGGCGTGGATGGTGGGCGGGGGGCGGGTGGGGATGGGCCGAACGGGGGAGGGGTTCCGGGGGCGCTGCCGCGCTCTCGTGGCCCCTGCCGCGCAGCGCCCGGCTTCAGTGGCCTGCCGTTTCGCGGTGACGGTGGTGATGACCCGCCGGCTCGTCTAGTGCCGCGGCAGGCAACGTTCGCCCCGTCACGACGCCCGGCACGCTCCCCCAAGCTCTCGACTCCGCTCGAGCAGGGGGTACCCCCCACTCGCCGCACCGGACGAAACCCCGAGTACGTCCAGTACGAGGGCTTCCGGCCGGCACGCCGAGAGCACGTACCGGACG
>NZ_JBEXSH010001223.1:0-2048 GCF_040613555.1 Streptomyces sp. NPDC006265 | reverse complement strand
ACGGGGGGGGCCCTAATACCGTCCGCCGGTTCAGTGGCCGCGCTCGGCGCCGCCGTTGACCTGGATGATCTGCGAGGTGATGTGCCCGGCGCCCCGGGAGGCCAGCCAGTGCAGCGTCTCGGCGACGTCCCCAGGGGTCCCGGCCCGACCGTTCGAGGTCTCGCCGATGAGCCGGGCCCGCCGCTCTTCGGCCATGGCGTCCCCGAAGAACTCGGTGTCCTCGATGTACCCGGGCGCCACCACGTTCACGGTGATGCCGCGCGGCCCCAGCTCCCGGGCCAGATCGTGGGCGTACGGATGCAGTCCCGCCTTGGCCGCCGCGTACGCCCCGCTCCCGGACCCCCGGTAGGCGGCGATGGAGCCCAGGAACAGCACCCGGCCACCGGGCTCGGCGAGCCGCGGCTTCAGCGCCTCGGTGAGCAGGACCGCGGTCAGGGTGTTGAGCCTGAAGTTCAGGCTCCAGGTGTGCGCGACGGCCGCGAGCGGGTCGTCACCCGGGGCGTCCGGTTCGAGGAGCCCGCTGCCCCCGGCGCTGTGCACGAGTACGTCCACAGCACCCAACTCCCGCTCCACGAAGGCGGCGACACCGCGCACGTCCTCCGGCTCGGCGAGATCCGCCGCGTACATCAGCGCGCCGGGCACCTCGGCCTTCTCCAGCACGTCGGCGCGCCGGCCGAGCAGCACCACCCGGTCCCCGTCGGCGGCGAACGCCCGAGCCGCCGCGAGCCCAATTCCCGTGCCACCACCACTGATCACTACATTCCGTGCCATACGGACGACCCTACGGCGTCCCTGCCGCACACCGTCAAACCGACCATCACCCCCTCAGCCACCACAGCCGGAGACTCACCGCAGACTGCGGACGTCGAGGTGCCGCATAACCCGGTCGACCACCTCGGGATCCGCCCCCGGCTCACTGCGCGCCGCCAGCACCTCGTGCCGCGCCGCGCTGAGCATCTCCTGCTGGATCCGCCGCACCCGCTTCACCCGCCGGGCGCCTTCCCGGAACGCCTCCCGCCGCTCGTCCTCCGTCAGTTCGGGACTGATCCGCACCCCGATGTCGTAGGCCCGCCGCAGCATCTGCTCGGACAGTTCCTCCGACAGCTCCTCGTCGTCCTCGATCTCCCGCAGCCTGCGCTTCGCCGCCTTGGCCGCCCGGATCGCGAGCGCCTTCGCGAACTCCTTCTCCTGGTCCGCGTCGGCCTTCACCCCGAGCCCCCGCACCAGCCACGGCAGCGTCAGACCCTGGAGCACCAGCGTCGCCACGATCACCCCGAAGGCGATGAAGATGATCTCGTCGCGACTGGGGAACGGCGCGCCGGCATCGGTCTCCAGCGGGATCGCCAGCGCCAGCGCGACCGAGGCCACCCCGCGCATCCCCGACCACCACATCACCACGGTCTCGCGCCAGCTCACCGGGATGTCCTCGTCGTAGTCCCGCCGGGCATGCAGCCGTTTGGTCAGCCATGTCGCCGGCAGCAGCCACAGCAGCCGCGCGAAGACGACCACGAGCACCACGACCGCGGCCCACCAGAGCAGCTCGCCCCAACGCCCGGAGGCCGTGCGGATCGCGTTGTGCAGCTCGAGACCGACCAGCCCGAACGCGACGCCGGTGACGAGCGTGTCGACGATGCTCCAGAAGGTGTGCCCGGCCAGCCGTGTCATGACGTCGTCGGCGTCCGAGCCGTACTCCGCGAGGAAGAGCGCGGTGGTGAGCACGGCGAGCACACCGGACCCGTGCAGTTCCTCGGCCATGACGTAGGAGGCGTACGGCACCAGCAGGGTCAGCCCGATCTGCAGGGTCGCGTCACCGAGCACTTCCATCAGCTTGTTCGCGCCCCAGCCCAGCGCGAGGCCCACGGCCACCGCCACCACGGCCGACAGCACCAGATCGAGCCCGGCCTCCCACGGCGAGAACGTCCCGCTGACGGCGGCGGCGATCGCCACGTGGTAGAGGACGATGGCCGTCACATCGTTGAACAGCCCCTCGCCCTCCAGGATCGACACCAGTCGGCGCGGCAGTCCCAGCTGCCCGGCCACGGCCGTGG
>NZ_JBEXSH010001222.1:0-2051 GCF_040613555.1 Streptomyces sp. NPDC006265 | reverse complement strand
GTTCGTCTCCCGGCTGCCCAGCGAGCTCGACGAGGCCGCCATGATGGACGGCCTGGGCTTCTTCGGCGTCTACCGGCGGATCATGTTCCCGATGCTCAGGCCCGTCCTGATCGCCATCGGCATCTTCACGCTCACCCACACCTGGGGCGACTTCATGGGCCCCCTGATCTACCTCAACGACGAGTCGAAGATGCCGCTCGCCCTGGGCGTGCAGTACATCACCGCCACCTCGCAGGCGGGCCAGGCGCCGCCCTGGAACCTGGTGATGGTCGGCTCGATCCTGCTCGCCCTGCCGATGATCCTCGTCTACTACCTCGGCCAGAAGTACCTGTACGAAATGGACATCAGCGGCGGAAGCGCGGGAGTCAAGTGAGCCACCCCACCACCACACTCGGCCAGGGCACCACACCTGGCCAGGGCACCACACCTGGCCAGGGCACCACACCCGGCCAGGGCACCACACCCGGCCAGGGCATCGTGCTCGACGCCCGCGGCATCCGGTTCGAGGGCGGTCCGCGGCTCGTCCTGTGCGCGTCCCTGTTCTACTTCCGCCTGCCCCGGGAACAGTGGCGCGCCCGGCTCGCCCAGGTCCGGGCCTCCGGCTACACCTGCGTGGACGTCTACCTGCCGTGGAACTTCCACGAGACCGCCCCCGGCCGCTGGTCCTTCGAGGGCCGGCGGGACGTCGCCGCCTTCCTCGACCTCGCGCAGGAGGAGGGGCTGTACGTCATCGCACGGCCCGGCCCCTACATCTGCTCCGAGTGGGACGGCGGCGCACTGCCGGCCTGGCTGGGCCTGGACCCGCAGCTGAGGGTCCGTCAGCACGAGCCGCGCTTCCTCGACCGGGTCACCGCCTGGTTCGACCAGGCGCTGCCGCTCCTCGCCGAGCGCCAGTACCCGGCGAACGGCCCTGTGATCATGGTGCAGTTGGAGAACGAGCTGGACTTCTTCGACTGCGAGGACCGGACCGGCTACCTCACCGCCCTGCGCGACCAGGCCGTCCGTCACGGCATCACCGTGCCGCTGATCGCCTGCTCCGGACAGGGCGACCTCGAAGGCGCCACCGGCGAGGTCCCCGGCGTCGTACCGGCGTGCAACTTCTACCCGGACGACGACTCCCCGCACATCGAACCCGAAGTGCGGTGCTACGCCGAGCTGCTGGCGGAGCGCGACCTGCCCCTGCTGATCACCGAGACCAACCGCCGCCACCGCACCCTGCGCCGCCTCCTGGCCAGCGGCGCCTCGCTGATCGCCCCCTATCTCCAGTCCTCCGGCTGGAACTTCGGATACACCCCGTCCGCGGGGAACTGGGGCAGGCCGGGCAACCTCATGAGCCATGGCTACGACTTCGGCGGCTACGTCTCCTCCACCGGCACCGAACGCCCCGAGTACGCCGAGGCCCAGATCCTCGCCCGCGTCATCGACACCCTGGGACCACACCTGGCGCTCACCGTCCCGACCGTCCCGCGCACGCCGGTCACCACCGACTTCCCGACCAGCTCGTCACCGTCGGCCCTGCGACTCGACGGAGGCGGGCTGCTCCTCGCCGTACCGCATCTCGGGACTCGGACGGAGACGGAGACGGGGATGGAAACGGAGACGGACACGGAGACAGGGACGGGAGCGGGGACGGGAACGGCGGTCGTGAACGGGGTGCCGGTCGCCGTGGCGGCGGACTCGTGCCCGTTGATGCTGCTGGACGTGCCCTTGAGCCCGTGGGGCCACGAGGGGACGCTCACTCTGGCGTCCGCGGACCTGGTGGCGGCGGGGGAGGGCGTGCTGGTGTTCTCCTCCGAGGTGCCGGTCACCGTCGTCGTCGGGGACACCCGGGTCGAGATACCGGCGCCGGCGGCCGGAGTGCCGGGGCGGGCGACGGCCGAGGGGCTGACCCTCGTAGCTCTGGCCCCGGCGGAGGCCGTACGCCTGCGCGCCACGGACCGTGACGGCACCGAACATCTCGAGGCACCGGCGCCCGCACGGCCCGCACCGGCACCCGTCGAGATCCGGCGCACGCGGCGCCGAGCGGCCACCGCGCCCGAGTTGGCGACCGG
>NZ_JBEXSH010001221.1:0-2056 GCF_040613555.1 Streptomyces sp. NPDC006265 | reverse complement strand
GGGTGGTCGTCGGTGTCGGCGACGCTGACCAGCAGGTGGGTGGGGTCCAGGAGGAATGCGAGCCGGATCTCCGGCACACCCGGGGATCTTCGCGCCGCGTGCGTCGCGGCGTTGGCGGCCAGCTCGGTGATGACGAGGGTCACGTCGTCGCAGCAGTGGTCGAGGGACCAGCCGTGCAGGGTGTCGCGGGTGAACGACCGGGCTCGTGCGAAACCCTCCCGGCCGCACTCGACACGCAGGGCGGCCGAGGCGGACAGGTCGCCCGAGAACTGCGGCAGTGTCGTCGGCACCGAGGGCGGACTCCCGTACGAAGGGACCGTGTGCGGGCCGGCCGGCAAGGCGTGACCCGCCCCGAGAGCGCCTGCGTGTGCCGCAACCTCACTCGGCGGCCGGAGCACGTGCTGCGCAGGTGATGACACGTCATCTCCCCGATGTGACGTCAGGACACGGCGCCAGCCCGGGGGTTGACGCCGCAGCTATTATCCACGCTGAAGGCGCTCGCGTGCAATTGCACGAGAAATTGCGTGAGAATCAAGCCGTTGTGGGTACGCAAGCCGGGACGAGTGCGGTCGAAGGACGCGACCGCCCTTCGGCGAACGGCCGGGCACACCGTGTGCGGCGGGGAACGAGAACAGCAAGGAGACTGCGGTGCCACCAGTGCAGAACGGAGTGCAGGCAAGCTCGTTGGAAGCCTGCTGGATGAAGAGCCGGCACAGCAACGCCGAGGGCAACTGCGTCGAAGTCGCCCCGCTCGTCGACGGCGGGATCGCGATGCGCAACTCCCGCGACCCCGACGGACCCGCCCTCGTCTACACGTCGGCGGAGGTCGCGGCCTTCCTGGCCGGAGCGAAGGACGGCGAGTTCGACCACCTGCTGTGAGGTGCGGTGATGTCACGCCCGCGGCGCGATGCTCAGGGCGAAGCGGAGCCCAACTCCCCACTTCTGCGGGGACGCTGCGGGCGGATGCGTGAAGGCCCGGTGGAGTGCGATAGTGTAAATTGCCCTTGTGCCGGTCTGCTGGGAGTCAGGATGTCCGCCGCGTCGCATCGCATCTCCCGCCTGGAACCCTACCTGGACAGGCCCGAGCCCGCGCCGACTCTGCTGAAGATGCTGGTCGGTGTACAGCTCGCCGGCTTCCGCGAGGACGCCCGGCTCGCCCAGGACCAGGCGGCGCGCGCTGTCGGGTTCAGCGCCGCGAAGTTGTCCCGCATCGAGTCGGGCAAGGGCCGCCGCCCGCCGACCGAGAACGACGTCCGCGCGCTGCTGGAGCTGTACGGCACCGACGACTACGAGGCCTCCGTGCTGCTCAAGCTGCTGCAGCGGGCCGGGGAGCCGGGCTGGTGGCAGCGGTACGACAAGCGGCTGATGCCCGAGTGGTTCGACCGGCTGGTCGGGCTGCAGGAGGCCGCCGCCACCATTCGTACCTTCGAGATCCAGTACGTGCCCGGCCTGTTGCAGACACCCGCCTACACCAGGGCCGTGGTGGAGCGCGGCCTGCCGAACGCACCGGCCGGTGAGGTGGAGCGGCGCGTCGAACTGCGCAGGCACCGCGCCCGGTTGGTGTCGCGGGACGACGCCCCGCAGCTGTGGGCGATCATCGACGAGTCCGTGCTGCTGCGCGTCCTCGGCAGTACCGAGGTGATGCGGGAGCAGCTCGCGCACCTCGTCGAGATGGCCGGGCGTTCCAACGTGTCGCTGCAGATCGTGCCGTTGAGCGTCACCAACGCCTCGGCGCCGGCCATTCCGATCACGTATCTGCGCTTCGGCGGGCTCGATCTTCCCGATGTGGTCTACCTGGAGCACATCAAGAGCGCGAATTTCCTCGAGGACCGGGACGAGACCGAGGAGTACCGGATCGCACTGGACCGGCTCGCGGACGAGGCGCTCAAGCCCCGTGACTCGCTGGAGCTGCTGCGGCAGACGATGGAGCAGCGCTACCCGTGACGCACGGATGCCTCGCGCTGGCGTTCGCCGTGCTGCTGCAGCAGGAACGATCCACCGTGGTGTGGGTGACGCTGAACGGCGGTGTCGCGTGGGTCGTCTACGGTGCGATGCA
>NZ_JBEXSH010001220.1:0-2059 GCF_040613555.1 Streptomyces sp. NPDC006265 | reverse complement strand
ACCTCCACAACCCCACGCAGCGGGACGCCAAGTACCACGAGACGTCCTGGAGCGGCACGTCCCTGGGCGCCAACAAGGACGCCGGCCTGCGGCAGGACCGTCGGCGGCGTCGAGGTGGTGCTGTGGCGCTCGGGGTCGGGTGACCTGCGGGCCGGTCCCGGTGTCTGCCCGCACCTCGGGGCACCGCTGCGGAAGAGCCGGGTGGTGTGCGGCACGCTGGTGTGCCACTGGCACGGACTGGCCCTGGACGGCTCCCCGTTCGCCGGCTGGCAGCCCCACCCCGCCCATGACGACGGGGTGCTGGTGTGGGTACGGCTGGACGCTGTCGGCGGTGAGGAGCCGACGGAGCGGCCCGTGGTCCCGGACCGCCCCGCTCCGGGCAGCGGGGTGGACGCCGTGTACACGGCGGTCGGGCGGTGCGAACCGCAGGACGTCGTGGCCAACCGGCTCGACCCGTGGCACGGCTCCTGGTTCCACCCGTACTCCTTCGTCGATCTGACGGTCGTGAGGGAGCCGCGGGGCGACGAGGGCGACGCCTTCGAGGTGGATGTCTCCTTCCGGGTGGCGGGCCGTCTGGTGGTGCCCGTACGGGCCGAGTTCACCGCGCCGGAGCCGCGTACCGTCGTCATGCGCATCACCGACGGCGAGGGCGCCACGTCCGTGGTGGAGACCCATGCCACGCCACTGACCGCCGCGGACGCAGAACGGCCGCGGACGGCCGTGGTCGAGGCGGTCGTCGCCGCTTCGGACCGGCGCGGCTTCGCCCTGGCCCGGGCCGCCGCCCCCGTGTTGCGCCCCCTCATGCGGCGCACCGCCGGGCGCCTGTGGCGCGACGACCTCGCCTATGCCGAGAGGCGCTGGGAGTTGCGCAGCACCGGGCGGTTCCCGGGGTGATCCGGGTGGTTCCCGTGATCCGGGGGCTCCGGGTTCTCCGGCGCGCCGGACGTTCCGCGAGCGCGCCGAGTGTCCGCAGCACCCGGGAGCGGCCCGCCCGCGGCACGGTCCACAGCACCTGGCCGCGGACACCCCACCCGGCGAGCAACTCGTTGGACGCCAGGAACCCGGTGGTGGCGGCGCGTTCCATCAGGGCCACCGGCAGGTCGCAGCGCAGTCCGTCGCCGGCCAGCTTCAGCCACGGGCGGGGGGTCCGTACGGTGGGCCGCCGGTGGTGGGTTCCGACCGGGAAGAGCGGGCAGTCCGAGCGCCACTCGTGCCGGGCGTCGACGACGCGCGCCTCCCGGGTCTCCGGGTAGATCCGCCGCAACTGCCCGAGCAGCGCGTCCTTCACGCCCTCCCGGTCCGCGCCGGGGCTGACGGCGTAGGCGTGCAGCTCGACGACCGAACCGGCGTTCTTCGTGGCCCAGCGGGCGGCCTCGCCCTCGTAGCGTTCCAGGACGCTGATGTTGTCGAGGCCGTCGTAGCCGCTGGTGCCGAGGAAGCCCGGGCGGTCGGCGCGGACCGGCCGGTCGAGCCAGAGCCGCGAGACGAGGAACGGCGGTGCGGTGCGCAGGGCGGCGATGCCGTCGCGCCAGGGGGCGGTGCCCAGGCCGGGCGAGGCGGCGACGACCCGGCGCAGTCCCCCCGTGTCGAGCGCGAGCACCACCGCGTCGTGCCGGTCGGTGCCGGTGCCGGTGCGCACCTCGGCTCCGCCGGTGCCGCCGGGCTCCACGCCGAGTACGGGGGTGGCGGTACGGATGGTCGTACCGAGGCGCCGGAGGTAGTCGCCGAGCGGGTCCCATAGTGCCTGGGGGAAGGGCTCGTCGGGCACGTCGAAGAGCAGCCCCTCCGAGGAGCCGAGGAAGTAGATGTGGAACATCAGCATCAGTTCGGCGGCGGACAGTTCGCGCGGGTCTGCGAAGAAGCTGCGCGAGAACACCTCGAAGGCCAGGTGGTGCGCGGCCTCGGGAAAGCGGATGCGCTCCAGGAAGTCGGTCGCGCTGACCTGGTCGAAGCGCACGTACACGTCGGGTACGCGCACGTCCAGCAGCGGCAGCGCCGCCCGCGCGTCCAGGGCGGCGAGGTCGCGGCGGCCGAAGGTGGGGCTGAGGGCGACGATGCC
>NZ_JBEXSH010001219.1:0-2067 GCF_040613555.1 Streptomyces sp. NPDC006265 | reverse complement strand
TGTTCCTGTCCCCGCGGACCGTGCACAGCCATGTCGAGCATCTGCTGCGCAAGACCGGCTGCGCCTCGCGGGCGGAGGCCACCGCGCTCGCGGTGCGGGACGGCGTGCTGCGGCCGGACCCGGATCACCTCGCCCGGTTCGTCGAGCGGTGATCCGGGCCGGGGCGGTCAGGACGTCAGCGCCTCGACGCGCCGCATGACCTCGCGGCAGAACTCGCCCACGCCGTCGGGGTCGTCGATGAACTGGTTCGGCTTGACGCAGAACGTCGTGAAGCCCTGCTCCCACTGCTCCGGGATCGCGGAGAGCGCCGCGCCGAGGTCCGCCGGTGAGCGGTCGTCGGGGAAGACGGCCTGAGTGCCGCCGATCATCTCCAGGTCCGCGACGTCCCGCCCCGCCGCGGACATCGCCTCCTCGAGCTGCTGGAGGTCCTCGGGCGTGGGCCGGCCCAGCGGGTGGAAACCGTGGCCGTACTCGACGAGGCGGCGCAGGACGGGGCCGTGCAGGCGCTGGCCGCCGAACCAGAGCCGGGGGCCGCCGGGGCGGTGCGCCTTGGGCTCGAACCAGACGTCCTGGAAGGGGTAGTGCGGCCCGTCGTGGGAGAGCGGGGACGGGCCCCAGGCCTTCGCCCACACCTCCAGGTGCTCGTCGAGGAGCCGCCCGCGCCGGGTGAACGGCACGCCGAGGGCGTCGTACTCGTCCCTGCTCCAGCTCACCGTCGGCTGCACGACGAGCCGGCCCTCGCTGATCAGGTCGAGGGTGCCGAGTTCGCGGGCGAGCAGCAGCGGGTGGCGCAGCGGGGCGAGGACGGCCGCGGCGGCCAGACGCAGCCGGGAGGTGACGGAGGCGATGGCGGCGAGCAGCAGCAGGGAGTTCGGCCAGGGGGTGTGCGGGTCCTGGTTGCCGGGGAGGGCGTAGTCGCGGGGGTTTCCCATGACGCCGGCGGCTGCCGCGTCTGGGCCGAGGACGATGTGCTCGCTGACCATGACGGCGTCGAAGCCGGCGTCCTCCGCCTCGCGGGCCCAGCGGACGGCGGCGGACAGATCGGCCCGGCCGCCGGTGAGGGTCCAGTTCTCACTGAGGACGAGGAGCATGCGGGGAGGGCTGGACATGACGTGTTTCCCTTTCGACTTCGTACAATTTGAGTCCGAACGACCGGACGGCCCGGGACGAGCCGCCCGGGTGTGAGACGTCGTGACCAGACGAAGGAGCCGCCCGTGCCGGGGCACCGATCCATCACCGAAGCCGAGAAGCTCGCCGCGGCGAAGCTCGGCGGCATCGCGATCCGCCGGGAGCAGATGGCGGCGGTGGCGAACATCTACCGGGCCGCGTCCGCGGTGCGCCAGCATCTGGAGAACTCGGTGCTGCGCGGTTCCGACCTGACCTGGACGGCCTTCGTGGTGCTGTGGGTGGTCTGGGTGTGGGGCGAGTCGGAGACCCGGCACGTGGCGGAGGAGGCGGGGATCTCCAAGGGCACGCTGACGGGGGTGGTGCGCACGCTGGAGTCCCGTGGCCTGCTGCGGCGGGACGGGCATCCGAGCGACGGGCGCCTGGTGCTGCTCAGCCTCACCCCGGAGGGCGAGGTGTTCATGGCGCGGGTGTTCCCGGCGTTCAACGAGGAGGAGGCCTTCGTCACCGCCGGGCTCAGCGACGCCGAGTGCCGCCGCCTCGCCGAGGGGCTGCGCAGTGTGGTGCTCCAGGTGGAGGAGCACGGTGAGGAGCGGCGGCAGTCCCTGCTGGGCGGCGCCGAGCCCGCCCCGCGGCGCAGCGGGCGGCGGCCCCGGGCCTGAGCCCGGCCGCGGCCTCACCGGGTCGCGGCCCGCACGAGCGCGTCGAACAGGCCCTGCTGGGCGGGGTCCTCCTGGGCGGTGTCCTCCGGGTGCCACTGCACGGCCGTGAACCAGCCGCCGGAGCCCGGGAGTTCGAGGGCCTCGACGGCGCCGTCGGGCGCCCCGGCCCTTTCGCGCAGGCGCGTGGCCGGGCGGTGGACGCAGTGGTGGTGGTTTCAGGACGCGGCGGCCTTGTAGGCGCCCGCGGCCCCGGCGACGAGCGGGCCCGGGTGCCGAGTGG
>NZ_JBEXSH010001218.1:0-2071 GCF_040613555.1 Streptomyces sp. NPDC006265 | reverse complement strand
GCGCACGAGCATCCGCTCGACACGGTGTGCCGCGGCATCAAGGAAGTCATGCGGATGTACGCGGCCCTGGACCAGCTGGTGGCCGTGCTCGCCGCGGAGGAGCCGGGGTTGCGGGTCTGGGCGGTGGATCCCGGGGACATGGCCACCGACCTCTACGCGGCGGCCGTACCGGAGGACCGGGAGCCGCGGCCGGAGCCGGCGGCTGTCGTGCCGGGGTTTCTGCGGCTGCTGGACGAGCGTCCGGCGAGCGGGCGGTACGGGGCCCCGGCGCTGCTGGACGGAGCCCGATGACCCTGACCGTGTGTGTGCCGGAGGAGCTGTCGGCCAGGGTGCCCGTCGAGCAGCGGGGGCCGGGGCTGGAGCGGGACGCCGTACGGATGCTGGTGTCGCGGGCTGCCGAGGTGGCGCATCACACGTTCCGGGAGCTGCCGCTGCTGCTGCGGGCCGGGGATCTGCTCGTGGTCAACACCTCGGCCACGCTGGCGGCGGCCGTGGACGGATGGACCGGGCACGCGCGCGTGGTGGTGCATTTCTCGACGCGCGGGGACGACGGCCGCTGGGCGGTGGAGCTGCGGGAGCCCGACGGGCGGGGCACCACACGCGCGCGTGGGGGTGGTCCCGCGGGGAGGGAGGTGCGGCTGCCGGGAGGCGTACGGCTGGTTCTGGAGGAGCCGCTGAGCGGGCGGGGTGAGCGGCTGTGGTGGGCGCGGGTGTCCGGGTCGGGGGTGCCGGGGCTGCTGCGGGAGTACGGGCGGGCCATTCGCTACGCCTATACAGAGCGGGACCAGCCGCTGTCCGTCCACCAGACGGTGTTCGCGCTGCCGTCGGCGGACGGGACGGGCAGTGCGGAGATGCCGAGCGCGGCGCGGCCCTTCACGGCGCGCCTGGTGGCGGAGCTGGTGAGCCGTGGGGTGCGGTTCGCGCCGGTCACGCTGCACACGGGGGTGGCCTCGGCGGAGGCGCACGAGCCGCCGTACCCGGAGCGTTTCGCGGTGCCGAAGGCGTCGGCGCGGCTGATCGACGCCGCGAGGGCCGGTGGGGGCCGGGTGGTGGCGGTGGGGACGACGGCGGTGCGGGCCGTGGAGTCGGCGGTGGGCTCCGACGGGGCCGTACGCGCGTGTGCGGGGTGGACGGACCTCGTCGTCACGCCGGAGCGCGGGGTGCGGGTGGTGGACGGGCTGCTGACCGGGCTGCACGAGCCGCAGGCCTCGCACCTGCTGATGCTGGAGGCGGTCGCGGGGCGGGTGGCGGTCGAGCGGGGGTACGAGGCCGCGCTGCAAGGGCGCTATCTGTGGCACGAGTTCGGGGACGTGCACCTCGTCCTGCCCTGAGGGGGCCTCACACAGAGCATCGCTTGTGCAACTGGCCGTGAGGCTGATCTAGGGGCGATGTGAGCCCTCGCATAGGACCCACGTCACGTACGAACGGACGTAGGAGACAAAGTCGCCCCTTTTGAGCGGCACAGACAGTCCAATCTGCACCGATTTGCCCCTCCCTGATCCACTATCTTCCTTCGTACGTCACACCTTTGCCACGCCATTTTGCGGCCGCTAAGAATTGGCGACGTCGCTCAGCGCCGTGGGTTCACCTCCGCGGCGTTTGTGTCGGAAACACACCGAGTCCAACGCCGGACGCCGAGCGACTCCCGCGCTATTCGAAGAGGTCCACGCAGCATGCCCAAGAACATCTTCAGCCGTGTTCAGAGTCGCAGCCTGACCCGTCACCACAAGATCGCCATGGCGGGTGTCGCCACCCTCGGCGCCGCCGCCATCGGGTTCTCCGCAGTGCCGAGCGGCGCCTCGACCAAGACCACGACCGAGGCCGCTCAGCCGGCTGCGGTGGCGTACAGCAACCAGCAGATCAAGGACGTCAAGGCGAGCGTCACGGACCAGATGGCCGGCGCCAGCCTGAAGGCCGAGCAGATCGCGGCGAAGAAGAAGGCCGACGCCGCGGCCGCCGCCAAGAAGAAGGCCGCCGCCGCGGCGGCGAAGAAGAAGCCCGTGGCAGCCCTGGCAGCTGCGCGCGTACAGCTTCGCCGCGCCGACGCCGCCCTGCTGCCCGCGCAGCTTGT
>NZ_JBEXSH010001217.1:0-2077 GCF_040613555.1 Streptomyces sp. NPDC006265 | reverse complement strand
GAGGCGAGGCCATCGAGGGCGGCCCGGAAGCCGGGGCGGACGGTGCGCAGGTCGGTGGGTTCGAGGTCGAACTCCAGACGGACGACGCCGTCCTCGAAGCTGCGCTTCTGGGTGTAGCCGGCGTCGGTGAACACCTTGATCATCTTGGTGTTGGCGGGCAGCACCTCGGCGGCGAAGCGGCGGATGCCGCGCTCGCGGGCGACGGCGCCGATGTGTTCGAGCAGGGCGGAGGCGACCCCGCGGCCCTGATGGGCGTCCTGGACGAGGAAGGCGACCTCGGCCTCGTCGGCGGGTGCCGACGCGGGCGTTCCGTCCGCGCCGATCCGGTCGTAGCGTACGGTGGCGATGAACTCGCCGCCGACCGTGGCCGCGAGTCCCACCCGGTCCACAAAGTCGTGGTGCGTGAAGCGGTGGACGTCCTTGGCGGACAGGCGAGGGTACGGCGCGAAGAAGCGGTAGTACTTCGACTCGTCGGAGACCTGCTCATAGAAGCTGACCAGGCGATCGGCGTCATCAACGGTGATGGGCCGGATGCGCGCGGTACCCCCGTCGCGCAGCACCACGTCGGCTTCCCAGTGGGCGGGATACTCGTGCCGGTCCGGCGAGGTCTGCATGGGCCCCAGAGTACGGCTAGCGCCTGACAGTGGCGCGAGGCAGTCTGTGGAGGGCGTCAGTCGGGTCGAGGCCGCGATCCGACTGCACCCCTGGAGTGGAACGCGAGGACCGCTCCTGGTGGGCTTCACCATATGGGAAACTGGTCTAGACAACCCTGAACACCGAAGGGCAGCAACACATGGCTGAGCGCCGCGTCAACGTCGGCTGGGCCGAGGGTCTCCACGCCCGCCCCGCCTCCATCTTCGTCCGAGCCGCCACGGCCGCAGGCGTCCCGGTGACGATCGCCAAGGCTGACGGCAACCCCGTCAACGCGGCCTCCATGCTGGCCGTCCTGGGCCTCGGCGCCCAGGGGGGTGAGGAGATCGTCCTCGCCTCCGACGCCGAGGGCGCGGACGCCGCACTGGACCGGCTCGCCAAGCTGGTCTCCGAGGGTCTCGAGGAACTCCCTGAGACCGTCTGATTCACCGAGCGCCCGATCCGGCGCACAGCGAAGGGCTCGCCCGAATTCACCGGGCGGGCCCTTCGTCGTTCCCGGTCAAGGCGGGGGGAATTCCGAAGAATCCGGGCAGCGAAAATCAACCCCCGCGAATTATCCGCTCTCTTTGTATACGGCTGCCGTGTTAATGCCGCGGGCTCGCCGTGTTTACGGGATGTTGCGAGTTCCTCACACGGTCGGCGCGCTCGTGGCCGGAGCCGAACCGCAGGCGGTGCGCGCCCTTCGCGCGCTCGATGTGCAGCGCCGTGACCGCCCGCGCGCGCTCGCCGTCCCCGCGCGCCACCGCGTCCACGATCGCACCGTGCTCGGTCCAGGACTCCACCGGACTGGCCGGCGCCTCCACGGCGTACATCCAGGCGATCTTGTGGCGGAGCTGGGTGAGCATCGAGGTCAGCGCCGGGCTGCCGGAGGCCTGGGCGAGCGTCTCGTGGAACCAGCCGCCCAGGGAGCGCAGGTCGTCGCTGTTGCCCCGGCGAGCCCGCTCCTGGCCCATCCGGACCAGGCCGCGCAGGACCTTAAGATGCGCCTCGGTGCGACGCTGGGCGGCGCGGGCCGCACCGAGCGGCTCCAGCAGCATGCGCATCTCCAGCAGGTCGCCGGCCTCCTGCTCGGTGGGTTCCGCCACGCACGCGCCCGCGTGTCGGCGGGTCACCACGAAACCCTCGGCCTCGAGCGTGCGCAGCGCTTCCCGGACGGGCACCCGCGAGACGCCGTAGCGGCGCGCGAGGAGTTCCTCGGTGAGCCGGCTGCCGCGTGCGTGGACACCCGCGACGATGTCGTCCCGGATGGCCGTGCACACCGAGTGCGCGGGAATACGCATGACCGACCTCCGCTTAATCCCCGTGAAACGCCGACGAGCGGCGTGCGTTCCGTGACTCTATTGCAATGAGCCGGAATTTCCGACGGCAGGCGACAATCCATGGATATTTTTTGGACAGTGGGCGACCGTAAACGCCGAAAGCCCCG
>NZ_JBEXSH010001216.1:0-2078 GCF_040613555.1 Streptomyces sp. NPDC006265 | reverse complement strand
CGGGCTGCGCCTCGGCGACGTGCGTCAGGAGTGCAAGGGCATCGCCCGTGCGGCCCTGCGCCTCGACGCCGCCGCGCTGGACGGGCTGCTCGAGGCCGCGATCGTCGAGCACGGGCTGGTCGCCGCCTGGACCGAGGTGATCATGCCGACCCTCCAGGCGGTCGGCCGTAAGTGGGAGAACTCGGGCGAGAAGTACGTCGAGGTCGAGCACTTCCTGTCCTGGCACGTCTCCGGCGCGCTGCGGCGCGGTGCTCCGCCCTCGGCGGCCGACCGCCCGGGCGCGACCGTCGTGCTCGCCTGTGTGCCGGGGGAGAACCACACCCTGCCCCTGGAGGTGCTGGCCGCCGCGCTGGCCGAACGCGGTCTGCCGGTGCGCATGTTCGGCGGGGCCCTGCCCGTGGAGTCCCTGGTCACGGCCGTACGCAGGACCGGGCCGGCGGCCGTGGGGCTGTGGGCGCAGTCGCGGACGACCGCCAGCCGGCCGCTGGCCCAGCACGTGGCCGCGATGGAGTGGGGGGTGCGGGGCGCCCGCCGCAAGCCGGTGGTGCTGACGATCGGGCCCGGCTGGACCGGCCGGACCGTCACCGGCCTGCCCCGTCCGACGGGGCTGGCCGAGGCCGTCGCGCTTCTGGAGTCGGTGGTGTCGCGGTAGCTCCGGCCGTCCGCATCCGAGTACGGCCGTCGGCACTGGTAGATCCGGCCGGCTGCATCCGAGTACGGCCGTCGGCACTGGTAGATCCGGCCGTCCGCATCCGAGTACGGCCGTCGGCACTCGTAGATCCGGCCGGCTGCATCCGAACACGGCCGTCCGCCCGAAGGGGGACGGAGCACAACACACAGTCGGCCGGGCGGCCGGGAGCGGGGTGCGGAGATGAGCGGCGCGTGGTGGGCCCGGTGAGCCAGGGGCCCGTCGGCACGTCGGACGTGGTGGTCGTCGGGGGCGGAGCCGCCGGCCTCAGTCTCGCGCACCGGCTGGTCGGTGACGGCGTCGTGACCGTGACCGTGGTGGAGCCGCCGGACGGTCCCGCGCGCCCGGCGGAGCGGACCTGGTGCTACTGGGACCACGGCACCGGCACCGGCACCGACGACGATTTCGACGAGGCGGTCACCGCCACCTGGCCCCTGCTGCGGGTGCACGGCCCCGACGGCAGCCCGCTCACCGTCGACCCGGCCCCGTCGCGCTACCGCATGGTGCGTTCCACGGCGTTCGAACGGCTGGTGCACGCGCGGCTCGCGCGTTCGCCCCGCGGGCGTCTCCTCCGGGCCACGGCGGACTCGGTGCGCGACGTACCCGGGGGCGCGGAGGTCCGCTGCACCGCGGCCGACGGCCGCACGCTGACGCTGCGCTCCCGGTACGTGTTCGACTCGCGACCCCTGCGCGCACTGCCCCCGGCCCGGACGCGGTTGCTGCAGCACTTCCGCGGCTGGTTCGTGCGCACCCGCACCGACCGGTTCGACCCGGCGGTAGCCGACCTCATGGACTTCCGGGTCCCCCAGCCGCGGCACGGGCTCGCCTTCGGCTACGTCCTGCCGCTGGCCCCGGACCGGGCGCTCGTCGAGTACACCGAGTTCTCCCGGACCCCGCTGACCACCGCGACCTACGAGGCGGCGCTCGGTCACTACGCCCGCGAGGTGCTGCGCCTGGGCGAGTTCACCGTGGGATCGGCCGAGCACGGCGTCATCCCCATGACCGACGCCCGCTTTCCCCGGCGGGCCGGGGCGGCCGTCTTCCGCATCGGGACGGCGGGCGGTGCGACCCGCCCCGCCACGGGCTACACCTTCGCGGCCGTGCAGCGGCACAGCCGGGCCATCGCCGCCACCCTGCGGGACGGCCACGGCAGCGTGCCCGCACCGCACGGGCGCCGGGCCCTCGCCATGGACGCCGTGCTGCTACGGGCCCTGGACACCGGGCGGATCGACGGCCCCGCCTTCTTCACCGGCCTGTTCCGCCGCACGCCCCCACAGCGCCTGCTGCGCTTCCTCGACGGCGCCACCTCGATCCGGGAGGAGTGGGGCATCGGACTGCGCACCCCCGTGGGCCCGATGCTCCGCACCGCGCTCGAAGTGCCCTTCCTGCG
>NZ_JBEXSH010001215.1:0-2078 GCF_040613555.1 Streptomyces sp. NPDC006265 | reverse complement strand
ATTTTGTCCGGCCGAGGAGGGTGCGCCGTCGGTCCGGCGGGACGCGACGACTGTCTCTCGCGGCCGCCCAGGCCGTCGGTGTCCTCCCCCGGCGCGTGGCGTTCCGCGGTTCCCGGACGGGACTCCGGCGCGAGGTGTGCCGAGGCTGCCCGACGGGACTCCCGCGCAGGGCGTTCCCCGGCTGCCGGACGGGACCCCCGCGCAGGGCTTTCCACAAGCGCGTGGTGGGCATCCCGAGCAGCGGGAGGCCGGCGGTGGCTGGGGTGAGTTGAGGGGGAGTGGCGGGGGGCCCGCCGGTGTCGGTCTTCCCATACCGCGGCAGCGCCGGGCCTCCGTGCCCGGGCCGCGGCAGGACTACCTCGACGCCTTCCATGAGGAGGACGACGTCTTCGCGCCCCGTACGCCCGCGCACGCCGCGGACGCCTACGCCTCCGTCGCGGACTGGACCGTCGGCACCCCGGCCGGCTCCGGGTCCGGCCACGACGACGCGGGGCCCACCGGCACGCCCGCACCGGGAAGGGGCGGCAAGGGCCGTGCCTTCACCGGCATCGCGGCCGCGGCCGTCACCACCGTGCTGGCCGTCATCGTCGCCGGCCAGGTCGCCGACGACCCCGGCGGCGCGGGCGTGCAGTCGCAGTCCGCCACCGACCGGGCCCGCGACGTCCGGGACGGTGCCTCCCGCGCGGATGGCCGGGCACCCGCCCCCGAGGCCGCGCCGCTGACGTACGACGAGAAGATGGGCCGGACGTACCCGCTCGGCGCCAAGCTCAAGGGCTCCGGGAAGTTCGACGCCGTTCCCGGCATCGCCGAGGCGCCGGGCGCCGGGCAGAAGTTCACGTACCGCTTGGACGTGGAGCAGGGGCTCGGACTGGACGCCGCGCTGTTCGCCGAGGCCGTGCAGAAGACGCTCAACGACCAGCGCAGCTGGGCCCACAACGGCGCGCGCACCTTCGAGCGCGTCTACTCCGGCAAGCCCGACTTCGTGATCACTCTCGCCAGCCCCGGCACGACCGCCGACTGGTGTGCCAAGTCGGGTCTGGACACCACCGAGGACAACGTCTCCTGCGACTCGGCCGCGACCGAGCGCGTGATGATCAACGCCTACCGGTGGGCGCAGGGCTCGGAGACCTACGGCGACAGCAAGATTTACGCCTACCGGCAGATGCTGATCAACCACGAGGTCGGCCACCGCCTCGGCTACGGCCACGTCACCTGCGACAAGGACGGCGACCTCGCGCCGGTCATGCAGCAGCAGACCAAGTTCCTCGACCACGACGGCATCCACTGCCGCGCCAACGCCTGGCCCTATCCAGGGAGTTGACAGGCGTCACAGCGCGATGTGGCGCGGCTCGCGTTGACATGCTCGGAAAGTTCGTTCAGATTCTGGGCATGTCGCCCCGTCACGTCTCCGTTCGCGACGCCATCGAGCTGGCGCTCATCGGAGTGACCCCGCTCTGCGTGGCCGACATCCACTGTTGCTGACGCCGCCCCAGGCGCGCGTCGCTGACCCTTGAGCGGCAGGAGCGGCGCATCCGGGAGCGCGTGGGGAACTGCTGGAGCGCGTGGGGCTCGAAGCGGGGCACTACGACCGCTACCCCCATGAATGCAGCGGCGGGCAGCGCCGGCGTGACGTCCATCGCCCGGGCGCTCGCGGCCGACCCGCGCGTCATCGTCTGCGACGAGCCGGTCTCGGCCCTCGACGTCACCACTCAGGTGCATGTGGTCGTCCTGTTCGGGGAGTTGCAGCGAGAACTCGGGCTCGTGCTGGTCTTCGTCGCGCACGACCCGGCCGTCGTCCGCCAGGTCAGCGACCGGGTCGCCGTGATGCGCCGCGGCCGGATCGTCGAGGAAGGCCCGTCGGGGAGGTGTACGCGTCGCCGCGCGATCCCTGCACCAGGCAGCTGCTCGCCGCGATACCGGCGATCGATCCGGAGGCAGCCGCGCGACGCCGGGCGCGGCGACGGGAGTTGGCCACGGCATGACGATCCGTGTCCGCCTGATCTCCTAGCGCGACAGAACGCGACCCGCACAGCAAAGTTACGACTGTTCACCCCTTTTGGTGGTGCGACGGACAACCG
>NZ_JBEXSH010001214.1:0-2079 GCF_040613555.1 Streptomyces sp. NPDC006265 | reverse complement strand
CGCTCGCCGGCCCCGTCGCCCTCCAGGAAGAGAGCCCGTGAAGTCCACCCTGCGCACCGTACGCCTCGCACTCGCCGAGCCGCTGCGCATCTCCCGCTCCACCATGGCCGCCCGCGACGCCGTGTGGCTGACCGTCGGGCACGACGGGCTGCGCGGCCACGGCGAGGCCGTCACCAGCGTCTACTACGGACTGGGCACCGAGACACTCGTACGGCTCCTCACCACCGTGGACCTGAGCCGATTCGCCGACCCGGAGAGTGCCCTGGACGCCCTGCGGACGGGGCAGTGGCCCGCCGGCGACCCGCCGCCCGCCGTGACCGCCGCCGTCGAGTCGGCCCTGCTCGACCTGGCCGGCAAGCGCGCCGGCGTCCCCGTGCACCGGCTTCTCGGAGCCGCCGCACCGCCGGTCGCGGCCACCGCCCGCACCATCGGCATCACCACACCGTCCCGGGCGGCGGCCCAGGCGCGGCACCTCGTCGCGAACGGCTTCGAGATCATCAAGGTCAAGGCGGGCACTCCCGACCCCGAGGACGACATCGAACGCGTCCGCGTCATCCGCGACGCCGCCCCCCGGGCCCGGCTGCTCCTCGACCCGAACGGCGCCTGGTCCGTGGCGCAGGCGGACGCGTTGCTGCCACGCTTCGCCGCCCTCGGCGTGGAAGCCGTCGAGCAGCCCCTCGCCCCCGGCGACCCGGACGCCCTGGGCGCCCTCGCGGAGCGCGCACCGCTGCCCGTCATCGCCGACGAGGACGCCGTCGACCTGGCGGACGTCCGCCGCCTCGCCGGACGGGTCCACGGTGTCAACGTCAAGCTCGCCAAGTGCGGCGGCGTGCACGCGGCCCTGCGCATCCACGAAGCGATCGAGGGCAGCGGCACCGAACTGATGCTCGGCTGCCTCACGGCCAGCACCCTCGGGCTGGCTCCCGCCGTCCACCTCGCCGACCGGGCCCGCTGGGCCGACCTCGACGGGCATCTGCTGCTCGCCCACGACCCCTGGGCCGGGATCGGCGGCGCCGACGGCGTCGTACGGGCGAGCGGGGCTCCCGGTCTGGGCATCGAGGAGGTGGCGGTGCGTGAAGACGTGGCATGAGATACGGCGCTTCCCGCTCGCGGTCCGGCTCCTGCTGGTCAACCAGCTCGGCGTCAACACCGGCTTCTACCTGCTCATCCCCTACCTCGCCACCCACCTCACCGAGAACCTCGGCCTGTCCGCGGCTGTCGTCGGCGTCGTCCTCGGCGTCCGCAACCTCAGCCAGCAGGGCCTGTTCATCATCGGCGGCTCCGCCTCCGACCGGCTCGGCGCACGCGGCGTCATCATCGCCGGATGCGCCCTGCGCACCCTCGGCTTCGCCCTGTTCGCACTCGGCGACGGACTCGCGGTGCTGCTCGCCGCCTCCGTGCTCAGCGGAGTCGCCGGGGCCCTGTTCAACCCGGCCGTACGGGCGTATCTCGCACAGGAGGCGGGGGAGAACAGGGCGGAGGCCTTCGCCCTGTTCAACGTCTTCGCCACCGCCGGCGCACTCATCGGGCCGCTGCTGGGCAGCGTGCTGCTCCTCGTCGACTTCCGTACCTCCGCGCTGACCGCCGCCGGGATCTTCGCGGTGCTCACCGTGGCGCAGGCCCTCGTCCTGCCCGCGCGCAGGGCCGAGCCCAGCGGCAGCGGCCTGATCGGGGACTGGCGGGAGGTGCTCGGCAACCGGGCCTTCCTGACCTTCGCGCTCGCCATGGTCGGCATGTTCACCCTGGAGAACCAGCTGTATCTGCTGCTACCGGACGGGGCGAGGGACGCCACCGGCTGGGACGGCGCGGCGGGCCTCGTCTTCCTCGTCGGCACGGTGGCCCACCTGGCGCTCCAGCTGAGGATCACGAGGAGCCTCAAAACCCGTGGCAGCAGAGGGCATTGGATCGTCGTCGGCCTCACGGTGATGGGGCTGGCCTTCCTGCCGCCGGCCTTCCTGCCGGGCCTCGTGCCCGTCCTGGCCGGCGCCCTGCTGCTCTACACCGGCGTCATGATCGCCCAGCCTCGATCGCCAGGCCGATGAGCGCCGCGAGGTCGTGGTGGTCGGTGACCGCCGCGTC
>NZ_JBEXSH010001213.1:0-2082 GCF_040613555.1 Streptomyces sp. NPDC006265 | reverse complement strand
GCGCTCGACCGCTGGTGCGCCGACGACGCGGTCGCCCACGCGGCCGAGGACGGCGCCTACTGGTGGCTCAAGGGCCTGTCCCTGCTCGCGTTCCCGGTGATGCCGGACCTCGCCGAGCTCCTCTGGCAGCGCCTCGGCGGCGCCGGAGAGCCTCGCGCGGCGGCCTTCCTCGCCAGGACCCCGGCCCACCGGGACCGGCCCGCGCCCGGCTTCGGCCGGGTGAGCGCCGCCGATCTGGAGGCCTGCCTGCCCGACACCCTGCGACCGGGAGCGGACGCGTGACCGACCGGACCACACCGCTGTACGTCGTCCTCAACCGCTCCGGCGACGAGTTCGGCGAGTACCACCGTTTCCTCGACGGCCACCCCTGCCGGACGGTGTACCTCACCACGCCCGGCGGGCTGCCCGCGCTCGACCAGGACGGGGCGAGCGAGGTCCATGTGCGCGACAGCCTCGCCCACGACGACCTGCTGCCCCTCGTACGGGAGATCGCGGACCGGCACGGCCCGCCCGAGGCCGTCTTCGGCCAGTCCGAGTACGACATCCTGACGGCCGCCCGGCTCTCGGCCGCGCTCGGCGCCCCCGGCGGCTACGGTCTCGACCTCGTCGAGCGGTTCAAGGACAAGCCCGCCATGAAGAGCGCGGTGGGCGCGGCCGGACTGCGGGTTCCCCGGTTCCTGCGTCTCGACGACGCACCCTCGGCGGAGGCGGTCGTCGACGCCCTCGGCGGTCTGCCCCTGGTCCTCAAGCCGCGCGCCGCGGCGGGCTCCCAGGGAGTCACGGTCGTCCACAGCGCCGACGAGCTGCGCGACGCTCTCAAGGGCGTCGACCCCGAGGCGTACGAGTGCGAGGAGTACGTCGAGGGGGACATCTTCCACGTCGACGGCGTCCGCCGCTCCGGCCGCCTCCACTTCGTCACCGCTTCCCAGTACGTCCACACCTGCCTGGACTACGCACACGGCCGCCCGCTCGGCTCGGTCCTGCTCGACCCGGGCCCCGAGCGCGAGGAGCTCACCACGTTCGCCGACCGCTGTCTGGGGGCGCTCGGGCTGCGCGACGGCGCGTTCCACCTGGAGGCGATCCGGCGTCCGGGGGGCGAGCTGGTGTTCCTGGAGGTCGGGCTGCGGCCGGGCGGCGCGCAGGTGCCGTTCCTGCACGTCGACCTCTACGGCATCGACCTGTTCGCCGAGGCGTTCCGGGCGGCCCTGGGCCTGCCCCCGCTGTGGCAGCCGTCCGAACCGGCCGGGCCCCGGGCCGGCGGCTGGCTCATCTACCCCGCTCCGCGCGAGCTGCCCGGACGGGTCGTCGCGCGCACCTCGCCCGGGTCGGCCGTCCCCGAGGTCTACCACGAGGAACTGCCCGCGATCGGCCAGATCATCACCGGGCCCGGCAGTTATGACGAGGGCTGCGGGATCTTCCGGTTCCGGGGGCGGAGCGCCGCCGCGGTGCGCGCCGCCGTGCACACCGCGATGGAGGTGTACGGGCTGCGGACCGAGCCGGCCGAGGGCGCTGAGCCGCATGGCTGAGGCACGCCGGTACGGCGCCGTACTGCGCGCCTGGTTCCTGGAGACCCTTCCGGCCGCGGGGAACGCGCGCAGACTCGGCGTCCTGACGCTCATCCAGTCCCTGGGGCTCGGGGTGTTCCTCACCTCCAGCGCCGTGTTCTTCACCCGGACCATCGGCATCCCCGCCCAGCGCGTGGGCCTCGCCCTGTCGGTCGCCGGGCTCTGCGGTCTGGTCTGCACCGTGCCCATCGGCCGGCTCGCGGACCGGCTCGGCGCGGGCCGGGTGCTCACCGTCAACTTCCTGCTCGCGGCCGCCGGCTTCACCGCGTACTGCCTGGTCGACGGCTTCGCCGCGTTCCTCGCCGTCGCCTGTGCCATCGCGGTCCTGGAGACCTCGGCGGGCGCGCTCCAGGCGTCGCTCACCGACGCGCTGGTGGGCGAGGCGGAGCGGGTCAGGGTGAGCGCGCAGCTGCGCAGCCTGTTCAACCTGGGCTTCCTCGGCGGCGCCGCGCTGGCCATGCTGATCGTGGTCGTACCGCACTTCATCAGTGCCCTGGTGCGCACCTACGGCTGGATC
>NZ_JBEXSH010001212.1:0-2082 GCF_040613555.1 Streptomyces sp. NPDC006265 | reverse complement strand
AGGAGTCGAACGAAGAAACGAGCGGTACCGGACGGCGGGCCCTTCTCGGTGCGGCGGTCCTCGGCACCGGCGGAGCGGTGCTCGGCATGGCCGGCCGAGAGCACGCACCAAACGCCGCTCCTCAACGGGCAAACGTGGCCTGCCGCGGCACTAGTCGCGCACGGCGACGCGCTCCGCCTCCTTGGGGGTGGACTTGGCGACCACGACGGACGGCCCGGACGGCCGGTCCCGGCGAGGGCGCAGGCCCGTGAGGGTGATCAGCAGGCCGACGAGGGCGACGAGCGTCACGACCACCAGACCGGGCCGGTAGCTGTCGAGCACGGCCTGCGGCGAGGGGTGGGGCCCTCGGGGGAGTTCGCGGTCACCACCGCCGTCACCACGGCGAGGAAGATCGCGCCACCGACCTGGACCGAGGTGTTGAGCAGCCCCGAGACCATGCGCTGCTCGTGCTCGTCGACGCCGTTGGTGGCCTGGACGTTGAGGGACGGGAAGGTCAGCGCGAAACCGGAGCCGACCAGCAGCATCGTCGGCAGGATCACCGACGCGTACACCGGGTCGAGTTCGATGCGCAGGAACAGCACGTACCCGGTGACCATCACAGCGCGAAGCCCAGCACCATCAGCCGGGCGGTGCCGAACCGGTCGATGACGGCTCCGACCTTCGTCGCGGACAGCGCCACCAGCGCACCCGCGGGCAGGAAGGCCAGGGCCGTGTGCAGCGCGGACCAGCCGAGCAGCTGCTGCATGTAAAGCGTCACCAGGAATTGAAAGCCGATGTAGCTGCCGACGAACGTCAACGCGCCCAGCTGGGCCCGAACCTGCGGCCCCGAACGCAGCACGCCGAGACGGATCAGCGGACTGGGGCTGCGCCGCTCGACGGCGACGAAGGCCACCAGGAGGACGGCCACGGTGGCGAAGGACAGGATGGTCCGGGCCGCGCCCCAGCCCGCCTCGGGCGCCTCGACGACGGTGAAGACGAGCAGCAGCATCGAGGCCGTGCCGAGGACGGCGCCGGGGATGTCGTAGCCGCCCCGGCCGCGCTCGCGCTCGGTGCGCGGCAGCAGCTTCAGGCCCACGAGCAGGGCGATCAGCGCGATGGGGGCGGGCAGGAGCATGGTGAGCCGCCAACTGGCCTGCGTGAGCAGGCCGGAGAAGACCAGGCCCATCGAGTAGCCGGTGGCACCGCAGGTGGTGTAGATGGCCAGGGCGCGGTTGCGCAGCGGGCCTTCGGGAAACGTCGTGGTGATGATCGACAGGCCGGCGGGGGCGGTGAAGGCCGCGCTCAGGCCCTTGATGAAGCGGCTGGCGATGAGCAGCGGTCCCGAGTCGACGAGCCCGCCGAGCAGCGAGGCGAGCGTGAAGACGCCGAGGGCCACCAGGAACACTTGACGCCGGCCCAGTAGGTCGGCGGCGCGTCCGCCGAGGAGCAGCAGACCGCCGTAGCCCAGGATGTAGCCGCTGACGATCCATTGCAGCGCCGAGGTCGACAAGCCGAGGTCGGCGCCGATGGACGGCAGGGCGACGCCGACCATGGACACGTCCAGGGCGTCCAGGAACATCGCCGCGCAGAGCACGAGCAGGGTGCCCACAGTCGTGACGTCCAACGCCCCTCGGACGTGGGGGAGATGAGCGGAGAGGTCATATCCCGGACGCTATATGTATATGCATGAGATGCAAATGCATTTAATTCAGGTGCAACAACCTTGGTTCTCTGTTACGGTGCCGCGCATGGCTCAGCAGGCCGAGCAGGCGCTCGTGGAACGGTGGCGGGACATTCTGGCGCTGCACGCGCGGACACAGTGCGAACTCGACCGTGCGCTGCACGGCCACGGGCTGTGCGCCAGCGACTTCGAGGTGCTCGACGTCCTCGCCGGATGCCGGACGCCCAAGGGGACGCCGTCCTACCGCGTCCAGGAGATCTCCGAGCGGGTCCACCTGAGCCAGAGCGCGTTGTCGCGGCTGGTCGCCCGGCTGGAGAAGGAGGGCCTCGTCGAGCGCGGCATGTGCTCCGAGGACCGGCGTGGCGTGAAGGTCTGCCTCACGGCGAAGGGGCGCGGGGGGGGCGCGGGGGTGGGTTAACTGG
>NZ_JBEXSH010001211.1:0-2085 GCF_040613555.1 Streptomyces sp. NPDC006265 | reverse complement strand
GCACTCGGCGGCGATCCGCGACCGCAGACCGGACGGGTCGAAGAAGGTGATGGCCCGTGTCGCCGTGCGTCCGGCCGCCAGCAGGTCCCAGAACGCCGGCACGCCTATGCCGCCGGGGGCGACGATACCTATGCCGGTGACCGCCACTCGTCTCGTCATGACCGGACCTGACGTCGTTCGGCCGCCTCCGCTCCCACCACTGCGGACTCGATGTCGGTCTCCTCGGTGTCGACGTGGCCCAGCGGCGGACTCGGGGCCAGGGGGCCGAGGTGGAAGACCAACCGGGCCTCCACGTTGCCGACGTTGCGGAAGCGGTGGCGCATGTTGACGGGGATCAGCAGCCCCTGCTCGGGCTGAAGCGGGTGCGGCTCTCCGTCCAGGTCCACCTCGAGCTGCCCGCAGACCACATACACGAACTCCTCGGAGTACGGGTGGTAGTGCTCACCGATGCGGTCACCGGGCTCGATGAGGGCCACGCCCATGAATCCACTGGTGGCGCCCACCGCGGCCGGAGTGAGCATGGCACGCAGGTCACCGCCTCGCCGGCGGTTGGGCTCGACGTCGCTCAGGCTCACGATGTTGGGACGAGATGTGATCACGGGTTCCTCCGTTGAGGTGCTGCGCCAACGCGGGAGAGGCGGCATCGCCTCTCCCGCCGGATGGCGAATCAGGCGTCGGGCGACCGGCGGTCGGTGACGAGATCCATGCGCGCCAGTTCGAGCAGGCGCGCGAGGCTGCCGTCCTTCGACGCGGCCACGTCCATGCCCGCGGCGTCGTCCAGGAGCGTCGTCAGCTCGGCCGCCTGCGCCGAGTCGGACAGACCGAGGATCTGACCGGGGTCGGCCGCCTCGAGTCCCCCGTGTAGGTCGATCAGCCGTACGACGACGTCGTCGCGCTGGAAGATCGTGCTGCGCAGGACCGGGCTGCGCGGGTCGTCCGCCGCCGCCTCGTCACGATGGGCCAGGAGTTCGGCGAGCTGCATCCCGCGCTCCGGCCGCGCCGGGTAGTACAGGGCGTACCGCTCGGCCTGCGTATTCTGCCGCTCCGCCATCACATGGTGGACGGCCGGCAGTGCGGCCCTGGTGAAGAAGACCCGGGCGGACTCGGGGTCGTTGAGGTCCCGGTCCTGCTCCAGATGGGGGTTGATGGCCTCTTCGACGGCCCGCACCTCGGGCTGCCGGGCGACGTGGCGCAGCGCGGCCAGCAGGTCGCCGCGCACCTCGACGGCCCGCACCACCCGGTTGCCGTGCATGAAGAGCGAGGTGCGGCACAGGCGGGTGGTGTCGTCGACCTTCGGCTCGGGCGAGTCGTAGTCGGCGAGGATCTTGGCGACGATCTCCTCGCTGCCCGGCTTCACGGTGAAGGTGAGCGCGTGCCGGATCACGCCGTCACCGATCCTGGGCGCCGTCTGGAGCCTGCGGTCCGCCTGGTCGATGCCCGTCGCCGGGCCGCCGGTCTCGCGGACCACGTGGAAGCGCAGCGACCGGGTGTCGCGGACGCAGCTGTGCAGCGGCTCCACCATCCGCACATGCTCCTCGCTGTTGACCCAGGCCAGGAAGGGCGGGGCACTCTCCCACTCGCTGGTGATGAGCCACTGGGAAGGGTTCTCGATCGACTGGCACAGCTGGTCGCTGACATGACCGGGCACGGATGCGACCTGGTTGCACAACTGTTCGTAAGCTTCGAGGAACTGGTGCTGGGCCCCGTCATGGACGTCGACCAGGAGGACGACGCGCAGCCGGGAACCGTCGAACACGGACTGGGAGACATGGTGCGACGCCTGTCGCGCACGCGAACCTTCCACCCGTTCGGACGTGGTGGTCATCCCGCACATCTCCTTCGCGGAGGGGAAAGTGAGCGCCGGTCGCGGTCGTGCGACGTCGGCTTTCCTCGATCCTGTGGCCGTCCCCGCACATCGCGCGACTCGGACGGCGTACGCGAGTGAAGGGCGGGGGACGGCAGGCACGAGATGAGCCCGGACGGTCCAGGCGATCCGCGCGGTCACGGCCTGCCGGTCGCACTCCCCCGCACAGGTGACGAACGCTTCCACCGGCCCTCTCGCCGCGGCGGGGCGGTCGACGTTCC
>NZ_JBEXSH010001210.1:0-2085 GCF_040613555.1 Streptomyces sp. NPDC006265 | reverse complement strand
GATGGAGCCGGCGGGGACGATCCACGGGCCGAGCGGGGTGAAGCCGGGGGCGTTCTTGCTGCGCAGCCAGTCGGTGCCGATCGGGGGCATGTCCCGGCGGAAGACGGTCGCGCGGTCGGTCAGGTCGTTGGCGATGGTGTAGCCCGCGACGTACTCCAGCGCCTCCTCCACGGTGACCCGGTAGGCGGGGCGGGAGATCACCGCGGCCACCTCCAGCTCCCAGTCGGGCTTCTCGGCCCAGGCGGGCAGCACCACGTCGTCATAGGGGCCGCTGATCGTGGTCGGCAGGCCGATGAAGACGTACGGGAGGTCCTCGGCGGCCCGCTTGTCCATGACCGCCGCGACCTCGGCGCGGGCCTCCTCGACGGTGCCCGGGGCGTCCGGGGCGCGGTGTGCGACCGCCAGGTCGATCACGTGCTGCCGGTAGTTGGCGCCGGACTGGAAGATCTGCCGGGGCTCGACGGGCGCGTGCACCGTCAGGTCCGCCAGCGGCCGCCAGCCGCGCGTGGGGTCCCCGGCGAGGGTGTGCAGCCGCGGCAGCTCCTCGTCCCAGCGCTCCAGGAGCGTGAGCGTGGTCAACGCGGATTCGTCCAGTGCCGTGCGCAGGTCGAGCGCTCGGCCGTCCGGCGTCACGAGGCCCGGGAACCTGGTCTCGCCCGGTGCCGAAAGGGTGCCGATGGCGAACGGTCCGGAGAAGGGGGTGAAGGGTGCCGACATGGCTGCGGATGTCACGGAGATTTCCTCCCGATTGCGGTGCCACTAATCTGGCGCAGTAGATTGCAATCAGGGAAATCGATTTCCTGTATATGAGAATCCAGCCGGTGAATACCGATGGTGCCGGCTCCGGAATTGGGATGCTTCGTGAACTTGGCCAGCCTGGACCTCAACCTCGTCGTTGCCCTACGCGCCCTCCTGCAGGAGCGCAACGTCACCAGGGCCGGCCAGCGCATCGGGCTCAGTCAACCCGCGATGAGCGCGGCCCTGGCCCGGCTGCGCCGCCACTTCGACGACGACCTCCTCGCCCGGGTGGGCGGAGGGTACGAACTGACCGCCCTCGGGCAGGCCCTCCTCGACCGGACCACCACCGCATGCGACCTGCTGGAGCGCGTCTTCGCCAGTCAGGCGGAATTCAACCCCTCCCGCGAGGAACATGAGTTCACGCTGATCGCCTCGGACTATGCGGTTGCCGTCTTCGGCACCGAACTCGCCCGCACCGTCCAAGCCGAGGCACCAGGCATCCGGCTCAGGTTCAAACAGGTGCCGAACGAAATCATCGACAGCACCGGGTCGCTGCTCAGCACCGTGGACGGGCTACTGCTGCCCCACGGCATCATTCGCGGCTTCCCCACGGTCGAGCTCTACCAGGACAGCTGGGTCTTCCTCGTCGCGGATGACAACCCGGAGGTCGGCGAGCAGCTCACCCTCGACGACTTGGCACGACTGCCGTGGGTGACGTACCAACGAGCCTACGATGCCCCCGCCGCCCGTCAGATCGCCATGCTCGGCATCGAGCCGCGCGTGGCGGTCTCCGTCGACAGTTTCCAGCTGATGCCACTCCTGGTCGTGGGCACCCGCCGGGTAGCTCTCCTTCAAAGGAGTCTCGCCGATGAGCTGGACGGACTCGCACCCGTCCGCATCATGGAACCGCCCTATGACGCCGTGCCGATCCAGCAGGCCTTGTGGTGGCATCCAGTCCACATGCACGACGCGGCGCACATGTGGCTGCGGGAGACGATGGTCCGGGTCGCCGAGATGATGGAGGCGGGTCGGCCTACGATCTCCCGTCCGCCGAAATGAGGGTGGGGCCATGCCCTGCATCGGCAAAAGGGGTGATGAGCAGAGCGATCACCTCGGCGTTGCCGAGGATGAGGTCGTGCCAGGCGCGGAGGATGTCGGCGCGGTGCCGGGTGGTGGTGGCAGCCCAGGAGCGGCCGGCTGCGTCGGCCCGGGCGACGGCGTCGAGGGACTGGTGCGCGTTGAAGTCGGGGACCTGGGCGATCAACTGGCCGGTGGCCGGATCGTGGACGTCGAAGGTGCGGGTCACGCCCGGTACGGCGAGGTGGAGGTTGGCCAGGACCTTGTCGG
>NZ_JBEXSH010001209.1:0-2086 GCF_040613555.1 Streptomyces sp. NPDC006265 | reverse complement strand
GTCCTCGACGGTGCGGGGCCCGGCGCCCGGCGCGCGGAGGGGGACGGCGAGGGCGAGGCGGACTCGGCGGTGGCCGGCGCGGACGGCGACGGCACGGCCGGCAGGGGTGCCAGGCGGGGCGACGCCGACACCTCGGAAGGCGCGGCCTCGTCCGGGGCCCGCCTGTCGTCGAACACGGCGAGGACGCCCGCGACCGCTCCGGCCGCCACGACGAGCGAGGCCGCCGCGACCATCGCGCCGCGCCGGGCGGCTCGCCTGCGCCCGGCCCTGCGGGCGGCCAGGCGCTGGGCACGCGAGCCTGACACAGTGCTGCTCCCCCTCCCCCTGCGGCGGGCGGTGTTCCCCCGTTTCGGGGAAGCGCCGGGCCCGCCGGCAGTCCCGCCAGCCTAGAGCTGCGACTCTGCCCGCATGCCGCGATGCGAACAACTTCCCCCAGCCGTGGACACTCCGGTCGACGCAGTCATCTCCCGTATGCGCGCCCTCGACGCGGAGCTGCACCCGCGGGACGGGGTGGCGGTCTTCAACCGTGTCTACCTCGCGGTGACGGAGGCGGTGGACCGGTACGTCGACACCGGACGGTTCGCGGACGCCCACGCCGCGATCACGCTGGACGTACGGTTCGCGCAGCGGTATCTGGCGGCCGTCGGGACGGTCGCGGACGAGCGGCGCCCGCCCGCCTGCTGGCGGCCGCTGTTCCAGTTCCGCCGCCATCCCGGGGTACGGCCGTTGCAGTTCGCGCTGGCGGGCATCAACGCGCACATCGGGCACGACCTCGCGCTGGCCGTCGTGGACACCTGCCGTACGCTCGGCTGCGCTCCCGTCGATCTGGAGGACGAGTTCGACATGGTGGGCGATCTCCTCCTCTCGCTGGAGGAGCGCATCCGCGAAGATCTGATGCCGGGCCCCGACCTGTTCCGGATCGCCGACCCGCTGACCCATCTGCTCGGCTCCTGGAGCCTGGAGCGCGCCCGGGACGCCGCGTGGACGGCGGCCCGGGCACTGTGGGCCCTGCGCGAACTCCCCGAGGTCGCCGGGGAGTTCACGGAACGCCTGGACACGGCGGTGGGCTTCGCGGGGCGGATTCTGCTCACACCCCTGACCGAGCCCGGGGGCCGCTAGTGCCGCGACAGGCAACGTTCGCCCCGTCACGACGCCCGGCACGCTCCCTCAAGCTCTCGACTCCGCTCGAGCAGGGGGTACCCGCACTCGCCGCACCGGCCGAAACCCCGAGTACGTCCAGTACGAGGGCTTCCGGCCGCCACGCCGAGAGCACGCACCGGACGCCGCTCCTCAACGGGCAAACGTGGCCTGATGCGGCACTAGACGTTGTGTGGCGTCAGCCCGTCGGGCCGATGCTGCTGCCGACGCCGCCGCCGGTGTCCGCGTCGCCGAAGGGGCGGATGCCCTTGGTGAGGCGGTCCATGTCGGCGAGCGGCGGTCCGTCCTCGCCGGCGTCGAAGACGTAGCGGACGAGAACCGGCGACTCGGTGCCGACGCTGGAGGGGAAGACGAGCGACTGGACGTGGCCGCCGGGCCCCTTGGCGGTCGTGACACGCCAGCGCACCAGGTAGCCGGCGCGGCCCGCCACCGCGACCGGCCCGGACGCGACGACCTGGTGCGACTTCATGCCGCCGTAGTGCTCACGGCCGAGCCGGTCCCGGTCGTAGGCCTCGTCGGCCGCCTCGGAGATGTCGGCCTTGGCGAGGGCCTCGGGGGATTTCTCGTCGTTCTCGGTCACCGTGCGGGAGAAGACCATGCCGTGGCGGCACAGGCCCACGCCGCCGGGGCAGTCGTAGGTGCCGTCGGTCGTCATGACCACGTCGTCCTGGGCGACGTGCTGCGGGCGGACCCAGCCGTCGAGCAGCGGGAACGTGATGCCGTTGAGCTGGTCCTCGACGACCGCGGGGTCGTCGGCGGAGGGCTCGGAGGTGGCCGCCTCGGGGGTCGGCCCCGGCGGGGCGGGCGGGTGGGCGGGGGTGATGGTCGGGGCCGTCCTGGTCGTGGTGCCGCCGCCGTCGCCCCCGCCGAGGGCGACGGCGCCGGTGACGATCGCCGCGACCAGGACGACGCCCGGGGCGGTCAGGGC
>NZ_JBEXSH010001208.1:0-2089 GCF_040613555.1 Streptomyces sp. NPDC006265 | reverse complement strand
GCCCGCCGGGCCCCGGCGTACAGGGCGTCACCTCCGTTGTCGCCACTGCCGACCAGCAGCACGACCCTGCTGCCGTACACCCGCCCCAGCAGGTCGGCGCAGGCCGCGGCGAGCCCGGCGGCGGCGCGTTGCATCAGCGCCCCCTCCGGCAGCCGCGCCATCAGCTCACGTTCGGCGTTCCGGACCGTCTCCACGCTGTACGCAGTACGCATGCGGTCGAGTTTCCCGTACCACCACGGGCTCACTCCCCCTCACACGCATCCCCCTCATCCCCCGGCCGTGTCGCATCCATTGACGCTTTGCCGCCCCTTTGCCAGACTCCCGCCGCGCAGAAAGCGCTTGCCAACTCCCCCTCGTTCGACGAAACCGAGGCCCCCATGGGACGCAGAGCCGCATTACTGGCCGCCGCCGGCGCCACCGCCCTCCTCACCGCTACCGGCACCCTGACCGCCCCCGCCACGGCCGCCCCCACGCGCGCACTGGCCTGCGGAGACGGCTCCTACCAGGCCGAGGCCGTGCAGAGCGGCGGCAACTGGACCGCCCGGCGCGGCGGCAGCACGGTCTACACCGGCACCGACATGCGGGCGGCCGTCCAGGCCGCCGTCAACAGCCTCACCTCCGGGCGCACCTCCAAGGAACGGGTCGTGGTCCGCGGCTCGGGTTCGGTCTCGGCGGGCTCCCGTATCTCGCTGCCGAGCTACACCGTCCTCGACGTCTGCGGCACGATCAACGTCACCGGCAGCGGCTCGGGCGACCAGGCACCGGTCTACTCACGCGGCACCCGTGACGTCGAGGTCCAGAACCTCAAGCTCACCGGCACCCCGCTGTACGGCATCTTCCTGCGCAACGTCCAGAACGTGGTGCTGGGCCAGATCGACATGCGCCTGACCCGCGGGCTGGGCGTCCGCATCGACAACCGGGGCGACACCAGCCAGTGGACGCGCAACGTCCGCATCGACAACGTCTACGTCTCCGGCGCGTCGAGCCACGCGGTCGAGACCTACGGCGTCGACGGCATCACCATCGGCACGGTGACGGCCCGTAACGTCGGAGAGTCGGGCCTGCTGCTCAACCAGACCATCAACGCCAAGGTCACCAAGGTGGACGCGGAGAACACCGGCACGGGCACCGGCTACGCCGCCTTCCGCATGGCCAACCGCAACGGCCGGGTCGGCAGCGGCTACCCGACCAACATCCGCGTCGGCGAGGTCGTCGCACGCGGGGGCGGACGCGGCGTGTTCTGCGTCTCGGAGAGCGGCGGGGCGGTCATCGACAAGGTGACGCTGTCCAACACCGGCAACAACTCGGTCTTGATAGAGAACTGCTACAACGTCAGCCTCGCGGCGCAGAGCGGCACGATCACGGGCGGCGGCGAACTGCGCCTGGCGGCCCGCTCGGAGTTCGCCAACAACAAGGACATCACCATCCAGAACCTGACGGTCACCAACTCGGCCATCAGGGAGAGCCCGTGCGGCGAGAACACGACGTTCCGCAACATCACGCGGGTGAATAGCAGCCAGTCGATCTGCTGACCCGGACCCCCATGCTCCGAAACCCCCGCCACCCCACCCGGCGGGGGTTTCGGGGGTCCCGCCCCGCGGACGACGCCCCGGGCGTATGATCGAGCCGTGTTTTGAACTCGTTCAAAAAATGGGGGGATCGACGAGACATGACCAGCTCGACAGCACCCGGCGACACAGACAGCCCCGCCACCGCCCTCGGCCCCACGGCCCTGATCCTCGGCGCCTTCTCGGCGGTGGGCACCTGGGCGTTCCTGATCCCGTGGACGGTGCTGGCCGGCGCCCTCGCGGTGACGTTCGGAACGATGGGCGTCCACTACGCCCGCAAGGGGACGGGCCGACTGTGGCCGGCGGCGGCCGGTACGACCCTGGGCGCGATCGGCCTCATCAGCACGATCACGCTGATCTGGTCCCTGGCCTGACGCCTCACCCCTCCGCGATCACAACCGCCGAGGCGACGCCCGCGTCATGGCTCAGCGACACATGCCAGGACCGCACCCCGAGGTCGGCGGCCCGCGCGGCCACGGTTCCGGTCACCCGCAGCCAGGGCTGCCCACTGTCCCCGACAC
>NZ_JBEXSH010001207.1:0-2091 GCF_040613555.1 Streptomyces sp. NPDC006265 | reverse complement strand
GTCTCACCTGGGGCCTGGCGGGGCTCACCAGTGGCCAGGCGGGGCTCACCTGGGGCCTGGCGGGGCTCACCTGGGGCCTGGCGGGGCTCACCTGGGGCCCGGCGGGAGTGAGCCGGGGCCCGTTGCGAACGGCCGTACGTCAGGCCGGTGTCGTGCGCGCCCGTCGTATCAGGCGCATGTACTTCTCCCAGTCCCAGTACCGCCCCGGGTCCGTGTGGTCCGTGCCCGGGACCTCCACGTGGCCGATGATGTGCTCGCGGTCGACGGGTATGTCGTAGCGGGCGCAGATCCGGGCCGTGAGACGGGCCGAGGCCTCGTACATCTCGTCCGTGAGGTCCTGCGGGCGGTCCACGAAACCCTCGTGCTCGATGCCGACACTGCGTTCGTTGTAGTCGCGGTTGCCCGCGTGGTAAGCCACGTCCAGCTCGCGGATCATCTGCGTGACGTGCCCGTCCTGCCGGACGATGTAGTGCGCCGCCGCCTTGTGCCCCGGGTCCTGGAAGGCCTTCACCGCGCTGTCGAAGCTGCCCTGTGTGACGTGGACCACGACCATGTCTATGCCGTAGTCGTCGGGGCGGTCCGCGCGCCGCCAGTTCGCGTCCGACGCCGCCACCCAGCGCGCGCCCGCGTAGTCGACCTCGCCCTCCTTGCGCGGCTTCTCGACGCCCGGAGTGCGCCACCACAGGCGCGCCAGCTCGCCCCGGGCGAGCACGGCGGAACCCGCCGCGGCCACCGTGCCGCCGATCAGCAGCGCGCGGCGGCCGACCTTCCGGTCGCCGTCCTTCGAAGCCTTCCGCTCTCCCATGTGATCGTCAACGGATGCCCGGCGGCCCTGGTTCCCGCGCCCCCGTACCCTGGAAGGGTTATGACTGACACCCCGCAGCGCCCCCGCCCCCTCCGCGTCCTGGCCGCCATGTCCGGCGGAGTCGACAGCCCCCGCGCCGCCGCCCGCGCGGCCGAAGCAGGCCACGACGTGACCGGCGTCCACCTCGCGCTCTCCGCCAACCCCCAATCCTTCCGGACGGGCGCGCGCGGCTGCTGCACCATCGAGGACTCACGCGACGCCCGCCGCGCCGCGGACGTCATCGGCATCCCGTTCTACGTGTGGGACCTGGCCGACCGCTTCCGCGAGGACGTCGTCGAGGACTTCGTCGCCGAGTACGAGGCCGGCCGCACCCCGAACCCGTGCCTGCGCTGCAACGAGAAGATCAAGTTCGCCGCACTCCTCGACAAGGCGCTCGCCCTGGGCTTCGACGCGGTCTGCACGGGCCACTACGCCCAGGTGATCGTCCGCGAGGACGGCACCCGCGAGCTGCACCGCGCCTCCGACATGGCCAAGGACCAGTCGTACGTCCTCGGCGTGCTGGACGACCGGCAGCTCGCCCACGCGATGTTCCCGCTCGGCGACACCCTCACCACCAAGGACGAGATCCGGGCGGAGGCCGAGCGCCGGGGCCTGGCCGTGGCCAAGAAGCCCGACTCGCACGACATCTGCTTCATCGCCGACGGCGACACCCAAGGCTTTCTCGCGGACCGGCTCGGCCGCTCGGAGGGCGACATCGTCGACGAGTCCGGCAACCGGCTCGGCACGCACGAGGGCGCATACGGCTTCACCATCGGCCAGCGCAAGGGCCTGCGCATCGGCACCCCGGCCCCCGACGGCAAGCCGCGCTACGTCCTGGACATCTCGCCGGTGGACAACACGGTGACCGTCGGCCCGGCGTCCGCCCTGGACGTCACCGCCCTCACCGCCGTCAAGCCCCGCTGGTGCGGCGCCGCCCCCACCGGCCCCGGCACCTACACGGCCCAGCTGCGCGCCCACGGCGGCGAGACCGAGGTGAGCGCCCGCGCCGTCGACGGCTCCCTGGAGGTCACCTTCACCGAGCCCGTCCGCGGCGTCGCCCCCGGCCAGGCGATCGTGCTGTACGACGGCACACGCGTCGTGGGCTCGGCGACGATCGCGTCGACGACCCGGGCGACGGCGGGCGTGGCCTGATCCCGTTGCGGGACCCGGCGGGACCCGGGGGCGGGCTCCACGCGCGCGTGCCCCCGCGCCCCCCGGCTCAGTCCCGGCTGAAGAACTCCGTCAGC
>NZ_JBEXSH010001206.1:0-2091 GCF_040613555.1 Streptomyces sp. NPDC006265 | reverse complement strand
GGTGTCGGCGGGGTCGTCCGGCGGCACGTCGTGCAGTTCGGGCTCGTAGTGGTCCATCCGGCTCGTGGCCGGAGCGCTGCTGCTCGATGCCGCCGGCCCCGAGCCGAGCTGGCTCTTCTTCGGCTGGAGCACCCGGGCCGAGTGACCCGGCTTTCGTGGCTCGGTGTCGTGGAGATCCACGGCACCGGGCCACCCTCGCGTTGTGGTCACTGCGAGTCGTCGTCGACGCTCTCCAGTGCGGGGGGCGCCTGCCATTTCAGGGTGTCCAACGGCCGCGGCAGGCGCTGGGCCGAGCCGGGCACGGGCGTCATCACGGCGGATGCCTCGTCGCTGAACAAGGCGACGGGCATGCCCGAAGTGTGGGCGGGCGCGGGTGCTGCCGTGCCTGATGTCTTCGTGGTGGTCATCTGCTCCCCTGATTCGTCGCGGGCCATGCCCGCTTGAAGGCCGGCACAGGGGCCGGCTGCGAAAGCGTACCCAGATTCGAAACTATGGTCCGAGAGGATTTCCCGGGCCGTGCCCGCAGGTCAGGCTCGCTTCGCTGCTGATCGGCTGCAAGGCGGCGCTCCGCCCTGCAGCGGCGCCGCGGGCACACGTTCGCCGTCTCGGCCTTCCGGATCCGCCGCGCCCCCGGCCCGTTGCCCTGACCGCTCGCCCGCCGCCACACGGGCAGCACCTGAGTACGGCAAGACCGGTCACAGCGGCCGCCGCATCTCGTACAACCAGCCTGTCCCGGCCCTGCCAGTGCCCGAGAGCGACCCGGCGCTCTTGCCGACGGCATGGGTCATCTCGTCCAGGAGCAGCACGGACGGCTTGAGCGGAGCCAAGACGACGTCCACGGCCGGTCCTCGATCACGGACCGCTGCGCCAGTTGTTGGAACTCTTCGTGGCCGCGATGGTCGGCCCGAAGCTGGTCCTCGTCCATGGACACAGTCATCCGATGGGACCGCGGGGACAGCCACCACACCTGTGCGACGACTGCAAGGCCCGGGCGCTCGAAGCGGAGCGGCAGACAGAACAGGCCGAACGCGAGCGCCAGGAGCAGGAGCACCAGGAGGAGGCGCAGGCCTCGAAGGCCGGCGGCTGGCTCGGACGCTGGCGCAACTAACCCGGGCAAGCCCTCGTTGTCGGTGACGGCTGCGAGCCTGGAGGGCATGGACAGCGACGATGAGCAGCTGCTGCGCGGCCGGATCTACGGCACCGACCACGACCACCCGGGCCCGAAACCGGGACGCAGCTACGCCGAACTGGTCGGCGGGCCGCTGGACGGATTGCTGCTCGACATCACCAACTGGAGGCCGGAGGAGATCGACGACGGCGTCTCCCTCCTCACCGAGCTCGGGCAGTTCGGCCCCGGCGGCCGGGCGCTGTACGACCCGCGCCCCGGCGACCCGGCCCGCTGGGACTGGGGCGGCGACAGCCCCTGACCACGACCCGACCATGAGTCGCCAGCACCGCGTCCAGCCCCGACCACGGCTGGTCAGCGCAGAGCGGGGATCTCCCTTCTGGCGCCTTCACCCGACCGCCTAGGGTCCGGAGCATGGCCACCCTCGACGCGGTGCTGGCGGCGCTGAGATCCAGCAGCACGGCCCAAACGCTTCCCCAATCTCCTGAAGCTGCGGTTGATCGCGCAGGCTCTGGTGGCCACCACGCAGGGCAGGGAGTTGCCCGGTTCCGTGCGTGCTCAGGTGATGGCGGCCGTGGACGCGGTCTGCGGCGGGGAGCGGCCGGTCGGCCGTGCTTCCCGTACGGACGGGTAGCTAGTTGAGTGGCGGCTGGGGATGCGGCGGTGTGCCTGGGGAGGTCAGCGTCGCATCCCCACGATGTGGCCGCATGGGAAGTCCGGGGGCGGTCACCCGGCTGGTGCGAGGTTAGAAAGCAGCCTCGAAGGGCCCTGCGCCGCGTGCGGGGGCCCGCACCCTTTTCCGGCGTTGTGGCCGTGTCGCTTCCGGGGCCGTGTGCGTTGAGGGGTGTGACGCGTCGCGTTCTGCGTGTCGGCGGTCTGACGTCTGCACTCCTCTCCCCGCCGCGGGTCAGGCCGCGCCCTTCGGCAGAACCGGCCGGTTCAGGGCGGCCCCGGGACGTCATGGC
>NZ_JBEXSH010001205.1:0-2098 GCF_040613555.1 Streptomyces sp. NPDC006265 | reverse complement strand
GACTTCGTCATGAACCACACCAGCGACCAGCACCCGTGGTTCCAGGAGTCGCGCAAGGACCCCGACGGGCCCTACGGCGACTACTACGTGTGGGCGGACGACGACAAGCAGTTCCAGGACGCCCGGATCATCTTCGTCGACACCGAGGCCTCCAACTGGACCTACGACCCGGTCCGCAAGCAGTACTACTGGCACCGCTTCTTCTCCCACCAGCCGGACCTCAACTACGAGAACCCGGCCGTGCAGGAGGAAATGATCTCCGCCCTGAAGTTCTGGCTGGACCTGGGCATCGACGGCTTCCGGCTGGACGCGGTGCCGTACCTGTACCAGCAGGAGGGCACGAACTGCGAGAATCTGCCGGAGACGCACGACTTCCTGAAGCGGGTCCGCAAGGAGATCGACGCGCAGTACCCGGACACCGTCCTGCTGGCGGAGGCCAACCAGTGGCCCGAGGACGTCGTCGACTACTTCGGCGACTATCCCAGCGGCGGCGACGAGTGCCACATGGCCTTCCACTTCCCGGTCATGCCGCGCATCTTCATGGCCGTGCGCCGCGAGTCCCGCTACCCCGTCTCCGAGATCCTGGCCAAGACCCCGGCGATCCCCTCGAACTGCCAGTGGGGCATCTTCCTGCGCAACCACGACGAGCTCACCCTCGAGATGGTCACGGACGAAGAACGCGACTACATGTGGGCCGAGTACGCCAAGGACCCCCGCATGCGCGCCAACATCGGCATCCGCCGCAGGCTCGCTCCCCTGCTGGACAACGACCGCAACCAGATCGAGCTGTTCACGGCCCTGCTGCTGTCGCTGCCGGGCTCGCCGATCCTGTACTACGGCGACGAGATCGGCATGGGCGACAACATCTGGCTCGGCGACCGGGACGCGGTGCGCACGCCGATGCAGTGGACGCCCGACCGCAACGCCGGATTCTCCTCGTGCGACCCGGGACGGCTGTTCCTGCCCACGATCATGGACCCGGTCTACGGCTACCAGGTCACGAGCGTCGAGGCATCCATGGCCTCGCCGTCCTCGCTGCTGCACTGGACCCGCCGCATGATCGAGATCCGCAAGCAGAACCCGGCCTTCGGGCTCGGCTCGTACACCGAGCTGCCGTCGACGAACCCGGCGGTGCTGGCGTTCCTGCGCGAGGCCCCCGTTTCCGGGGAAGGAGGGGACGACCTGGTCCTGTGCGTGAACAACTTCTCGCGGTTCGCACAGCCCACGGAGCTGGACCTGAGCGCCTTCGAGGGGCGGCACCCGGTGGAACTGTTCGGCGGGGTGCGCTTCCCGGCCATCGGCGAGCTGCCGTACCTGCTGACCCTCGGGGGCCACGGGTTCTACTGGTTCAGGCTCCGCAGGGAGACCATGTGAGGCCAGAGGCCTGTTGAGGCCTGACCCGCGGGGCGGACCGCAAACCCCAGTGGCGGGGCGTTTCCTCCGCCCCGCCCGGGGCACGCATCAGTAACACCCCGCCCACCCGCGTGAGCCGGAGGGGCGCCGCCCGGGGCCGGCTGCAGGCACCCGGAGGCGCACCAAGAATGGGTGAAAGGACGCGACGCCATGTCGGAAGCCGTCACACGCACCGTCACCACCCCGCCCGGCCTCCTTGCCTCCCTGGATCCGCTGCTGCGGGAATGGCTGCCGCGGCAGCGCTGGTTCGCGGGCAAGGGACGGCCGGTCACCGGGTTCACGCTGGTCGAGGCCACCGAACTGCTCCCGGCCACGTCCAAGCTGGGCCTGTACCACCTGCTCGTCCGCGCCCATCAGCCCGCCGTGCCGTCCCATGGAGCGCCCGGCCACCCCGGTGACTGCTATCAGCTGCTGATAGGCGTGCGCGAGGCGCTGCCGCCTCGGCTGGCGCCCGCGCTCATCGGACACGTGCCGACGGGGCCGCTGGCCGGACGGACGGTCTACGACGCCCTGCACGACACCAGGCCGTCCGAGCTGCTCCTGGAAGCGCTGCGCACCCAGGCCCGCATCGGCAAACTCCGCTTCGAACGGGACCCGAGGGTCTCACCGCGCCAGTGTCCCGGCAGCATCGGCCCCGCGGGCACGAAGAGGGCGGGTACGTCGGCCGAGGCCGCACCCATGAGCA
>NZ_JBEXSH010001204.1:0-2101 GCF_040613555.1 Streptomyces sp. NPDC006265 | reverse complement strand
CTGGGTGGTGTCCGCGAAGTCGCGCCTGGCACGCTCCCCCAAGCTCTCGATCCCGCTCGAGCAGGGGGTCCCCCCTCGCCGCACCGGACGAAGCCTGAGTACGTTCAGTACGAGGGGCTCCGCCCGGCACGCCGAGAGCACGCACCGGACGCCGCGGGGCCCGCCCTCCGGGCGGACGACGGGACTTCGCGGACACGACCTAGGCCAGCCCGGCCGCGACGGCCTTCTCCGTGGCGGCACGGACCGCCGCCTCCTGCCCGGGCAGCAGCGTTGTCCGGGGCGGACGGCAGGGCCCGCCGTGACGGCCGGCGATGTCCATGGACAGCTTGATGGCCTGGACGAACTCCACCCGTGAGTCCCAGCGCAGCAACGGATGCAGCTGCCGGTACAGGGGCAGCGCGGTGTCGAGGTCGCCGCCGACCGCCGCGCGGTACAGCTCCACCGAGGCCCGGGGCAGCGCGTTCGGGTATCCCGCGACCCAGCCCTTGGCGCCCGCGACGGCCAGCTCCAGCAGGACGTCGTCCGCGCCGATCAGCAGGTCCAGTTCCGGGGCGAGTTCGGCGATCCGGTAGGCCCGGCGGACATCGCCCGAGAACTCCTTCACCCCCTGGATGTGCCCTTCGCCGTGCAGCCGGGCGAGCAGCTCGGGCACGAGGTCGACCTTGGTGTCGATCGGGTTGTTGTACGCGACGACCGGCAGCCCCGACCGGGCGACCTCGGCGTAGTGGGCGAGGACGGAACGCTCGTCGACGCGGTAGGCGTTCGGCGGCAGCAGCATCACCGCACGGCAGCCGGCCTCGCCGGCCTGCTCCGCCCAGCGACGGGACTCGGCGGACCCGTACGCGGCGACACCGGGCATCACGCGCTCCCCGCCGATCGCGGCCACGGCCGTCTCGACGACCCGGGCCCGCTCCTCCGGCGTGAGCACCTGGTACTCGCCGAGGGAGCCGTTGGGCACGACGCCGTCGCAGCCGTTCTCGACCAGCCAGGCGCAGTGCTCGGCGTAGCGGTCGTAGTTCACCGCGAGGTCGTCGTTCAGCGGGAGCGCGGTGGCGACGAGGACGCCGCGCCAGGGGCGGTGTTCGGTCATGACGGTCCCTCCTGGGGGTGTTGCCGGGCGAGGACGCCGAGCGGCACGGGCCGGGCGAACGGGCGCTTGGCCGGGGTGGGTGCGTGGCCGGCGAGACCGGCGATCGCGGTGCCGCACATCCGGCCCTGGCACCAGCCCATCCCGGCCCGGGTGAGCAGCTTCACGGTGCGTTCGTCGCCCGCTCCGAGGTCCAGGGCCTCGCGTACGGACCCCGCGGTGACCTCCTCGCAGCGGCAGACCACGGTGCCGTCGGTGAGTTGCTCGGGCCAGTGGGCGGGCGGCGCGCAGGCGGAGTCGAGGGCGGCGGCGGATCGTCTGAGCTTCGTACGGGCCTTGAGGGCGGCGGGGGCCGGCTCGGGGGCGGTGCCGCGCAGGCGGGCGGCGGCGGAGCGGCCGGCGATGTGCCCCTCGGCGAGGGCGAGGGCGGAGCCGCCGATGCCGGTGGCCTCGCCGGCCGCCCACACGCCGGGCACGGTCGTGCTCTGCTCGGTGTCGACGGCCACGTTGAACCCGTCGAGCCGGCAGCCGAGGCTCTCGGCGAGGTCGGTGTGCGGGAGCATGCCGTGGCCGACGGCGAGGGTGTCACAGGGCAGGTGCCGTGCGGTGCCGGGCCGCACGCGCCCGTCGGTGTCGAGCGCGGCGACGGTGACGCCGGTCAGCCGGTCGTCGCCGTGGGCGCGGACGACGGTGTGCCCGGTGAGGACCGGGACGCGATGGCGCAGCAGCCCGGCGGCGTATCCGGCGCCCTCCGGGAGCTTGTCCGCCAGGGCGGGGGTGTGCCGGGCGAGGCGCTTGGGGTGGGTTGACTCGACGAGTGCGGCGACCTCGACGCCGGCCGCCGCGAGCCCCGTCGCCACGGGCAGCAGGAGCGGCCCGGTCCCGGCCACCACGGCACGGCGCCCCGGCACCACGAGCCCGCCCTTGAGCACGGCCTGGGCTCCCCCGGCCGTCACCACGCCCGGGAGGGTCCAGCCGGGGAAGGGCAGCACCTGCTCGTAGCCGCCGGTGGCC
>NZ_JBEXSH010001203.1:0-2101 GCF_040613555.1 Streptomyces sp. NPDC006265 | reverse complement strand
CGTCGGCCAGCCGCTGCTCTTCGTCGTCCTCGGCGTCGTCCTGATCCTGTTCAGCGTCGGATACGCCGAGATGAGCCGCCACGTCCACAACGCGGTCGCCTTCTACGCCTCCGTACTCGTCCACGAACTGGCGCACACCGTCGCCGCCCTCCGCTTCAAACTCCCGGTACGCCGCATCCGGCTCCAGTTCTTCGGCGGCGTCTCCGAGATCGAGAAGGAGGCCGAGACCCCCGGCCGGGAGTTCGTGCTGGCCTTCGTCGGACCCCTGCTCTCCCTCGTCCTCGCCGGCATCTTCTACGCCGCCGTGCAGACCGTGGAACCCGGCACCGTCCCGGGCGTCCTGCTCGCGGGCCTGATGATCTCCAACCTCATCGTGGCCGCGTTCAACCTCCTGCCCGGCCTGCCCCTCGACGGCGGCCGCATGCTCCGCGCCGTCGTCTGGAAGATCACCGGCAAGCCGATGACGGGCACCATCGCCGCCGCCTGGGTCGGCCGCGCCCTCGCAATCTCCGTGCTCATCGGACTGCCCCTGTTGACCCAGTCCGGCGCCCTCGGCACCGACGCCGTCGACAACGTGGGCATGGACACCGTCCTCGACGCCCTGCTCGCCGCGATCCTCGCCGCGATCATCTGGACCGGCGCCGGCAACAGCCTGCGCATGGCCCGCCTGCGCGAGCACCTCCCCGAGCTGCGCGCCCGCGCACTCACCCGCCGCGCGGTCCCCGTCGAGTCGGACATCCCGCTCTCGGAGGCCCTGCGCCGCGCCAATGCCGCCGGGGCCCGCGCCCTGGTCGTCGTCGACCCCGACGGCAAGCCCCTCTCCCTCGTCCGCGAGGCCGCCATCGTCGGCGTACCCGAGCACCGCCGCCCCTGGGTCGCCGTCAGCGGCCTCGCCCAGGACCTCACCGACGGCATGCGGGTCTCGGCGGAGCTCTCCGGCGAGGAACTCCTGGACGCCCTGCGCGCCACCCCGGCCACCGAATACCTCGTGGTGGAGGAGACCGGCGAGATCTACGGCGTCCTGTCGGCGGCCGACGTGGAGCGCGCCTTCGTCAAAGCGATGGCGCGGCCGTCCTGACCACGAGGCCGTCCTGGTGGTCGGTGGCCCTCTCCGGGGCCGGTAGGCTGGTCACATGTCCGAACCGACCGGTGCCGCCCGCAGGCGCGGGCCCTTCAAGGTCGGGGACCAGGTTCAGCTGACCGACCCCAAGGGCCGCCACTACACGTTCACGCTCGAGGCCGGGAAGAATTTCCACACCCACAAGGGTTCCTTCCCGCACGACGAGCTGATCGGCGCTCCCGAGGGCAGCGTTGTCCGCACCACGGGGAACGTCGCCTACCTCGCGCTGCGCCCCCTGCTCCCCGACTACGTCCTGTCCATGCCCCGCGGCGCCGCCGTGGTCTACCCCAAGGACGCGGGGCAGATCCTGGCCTTCGCCGACATCTTCCCCGGCGCGCGCGTCGTGGAAGCGGGCGTCGGCTCCGGCTCGCTCAGCAGCTTCCTGCTGCGGGCCATCGGTGACCAGGGCATGCTGCACAGCTACGAGCGCCGTGCCGACTTCGCCGAGATCGCCCAGGCGAACGTGGAGCGCTACTTCGGCGGCCCGCACCCCGCCTGGCAGCTCACCGTCGGCGACCTCCAGGACAACCTGTCCGACGCCGACGTCGACCGCGTCATCCTCGACATGCTCGCTCCCTGGGAGTGCCTGGAGGCCGTCTCCAAGGCACTCGTCCCCGGCGGCATCCTGTGCTGCTACGTCGCGACCACCACCCAGCTCGCCCGGACCGTCGAATCCATCCGCGAGATCGGCTGCTTCAACGAGCCGAGCGCCTGGGAGTCGATGATCCGCAACTGGCACGTCGAGGGCCTGGCCGTCCGCCCGGACCACCGGATGATCGGCCACACCGGATTCCTGCTCACCGCCCGCCGCCTCGCCGACGGCGTCGAGCCGCCCATGCGCCGCCGCCGCCCCGCCAAGGGCGCCTACGGCGAGGACTACGCAGGTCCCAACGCCGACGGCGGCGCCGCCCGCTGAGGCGGCCCGTCACCGCGTCCAACGCACCGGCGCCGTGGTGGAGTTACCCGGTCCGTACGGGAACT
>NZ_JBEXSH010001202.1:0-2106 GCF_040613555.1 Streptomyces sp. NPDC006265 | reverse complement strand
GGGGCGGAGTCGGGGCCGGCGCCCGTGCCCGCGCCGGGGCCCGCGCCGGGGCCCGCGCCGGGGCCCGCGCCGGGGCCCGCGCCGGATTCGGCGCCCGCGCCGGATTCAGTGACCGCGCCCGTGACGGGTTCGGCCGGGGAGTCGGTGGCCGACTCGGCACCGGAGGCGGCCTCGGGTTCGACGTCCGGCTCGCTCTCGCGATCGGCTTCCGTCGGGGAGGCCGAGGCTGCGGCGCTCTCGGGGGCGGTGTGCGCCGGGGGCTCGGTAGCAACGCCCGTGGCCTTGGTCGCCGCCTTGGCCTCTTCCTTCTTGGCCTCTGCCTCTGCTCCGGCAGCGGTTCCAGCGGCCTCGGCCGCCTCGTCGACGCCGGAGCCGGATACCGCTCCTGAGGGCCTGGGGTCTTGCTGGGCCGAAGATGTCACAGGGTCCTCCCTGCGGTGTGGGGCCGGGGTTCGGGGGACTTGTCGGTCGAGGTCTGCTCGGCCCCCGCCGTCTGCACGGGAGCGAGGAGAGAGTCCGCCGGGACGAGCAGGGGAGCCGCGGCCCCGGCGTTGACCATGAGCAAGGTGCCCGAACCGCTCAGCGAACGGGCCAGCTCGGCGGCCGGAAGGGTGTCGTGCCGAAGTGCCGCGGACATGAACGCGTGTGCCTCCGAGGAGAACAGCAGCACCACGGGCGCGCCGTCCCTCCCGTCGGCGGTGAGCGGTCCGCCGTCCGGCCCGCGCGGCACCGAGATCTCGGCCTGCGCGAGCGCCGCGACGGCCTCGTCCACGGAGCCGTAGCCGGTGGCCGCCCGCTGCGCCGCCGCGTCCACCGGGTCGGTGGCCTCGGGCCAGCCGAGCATGCGCGACGAGGGCCGGTAGGCCGGGTTGGCGCGGTACTCGCCCACGTCCCCGCTCTCGTCCGACCGCCACTCCCCCAGCACCGCCCATTCCGGTGGCGTCCGCTCCTCGGTCCACTCCGGGTCGACCATGCCGATCCAGTGGCCCGGCGCCCGGCGGGCGGCGGCTCGCACGGCGTCGGGTACCGCCGGGGCATCGGAGGACTCGCCGGTGACGGAGGACTCGCCGGTGACGGACGACTCGGGGGCGGCAGCCGGACCGGGGACGCCGGACACCGCGGGCAGGGCGTCATGCCTGCCCTCTTGCCGTTCTCCGGGCCGCATCTCCACCTGAACTCTTGGGCTGTACGAATACGTGGTCTGCCGAACGGTATGCGCGCACGCCGACATTGATCAGATCGGGGAGTCAACAGAATGCCATACGCACCCGGTCCGTAGTCGACCGGAGTTGGTCCGTATCGGCCTCAATCCGTGCCCGTTTCCTGCCCGTTCCGAGAACATTCCGGGAGCAGGGGTGCGTGGAGGCACAAAGCCACTGGCCGAAGAGGGAGGGGGGTCCGGCAACTGCGAGCGGTACGGGCTAAGTTGGCTCCGGCATCGGTCACCGTCCCGGTACGGTCCATGCGGCCGGGCGTCCGGGCCGGGGCCCGCGAAGCGACTCGCGGCTCGAAAGGGGCGAGCGATCGGCCCGCGGCCACCGCGGCAGGACGCACGGACGACGGCGGCCGGGACCGACCCGAACCGCTCGCCTCCGCGCGGCACCCGCCCACCGGACGCACCGGCGTCCGACCGACCCCGCCCGCCGCGTCGGCACCAGCCCGTCATCGACAGCCGCGCCACCGAGGAGGAGTACCGCATGTCCCGCGAGAACCAGGCCCCCGAGGCGAACGCGGAGGCGGCCGCCACCCTCGGCCCCGATTCCGGCACTGCCCCGACGGAGGAATCCGCCCCCGAGGGTCAGTCCGCCCGCACATCGATGCAAGCACCGACCGGCGACACGGAGTCCGGCCCGGCCCCGGGCCCGGGCACCGAACCCGACACTCCGGCCTCCGGTTCCGCGGCCCCGGCCGGCAAGACCACCGACCCGTCCTCGGCGTCCACCACGACGGGCAAGCCCTCCACCCCGGACGCCGAGTCCTCCCCGACGCGCGCGTCCGCCACCCCGGCAGCCGAGCCATCCCCGAACGGCGAGGCCACGGCCCCGGCCACTGAACCGGCCACCATCTCTCCCTCTCCTTCAGCCGCCACCAGGGCCCCCGCGTCGC
>NZ_JBEXSH010001201.1:0-2109 GCF_040613555.1 Streptomyces sp. NPDC006265 | reverse complement strand
GACGTCTCGCGCATGATGTTGCGGTAGATGCCGTCGTAGGAGCCCGGGATCCCCTTCTGCGCCATGATGTCCAGCGACTCGCGGATCCACCCGTCCGCGACGACGCCGGGGGAGCGACGGTCCGTCTCCAGTACGCATAGCCCCCTACCTGCACAAGCAGGGAGGAGATCGAGTAGTCCGCCCCCTGCGCCGGACCACCCCCGGGGATCACCCTGGACCCATGCTGCAACTCTGCGGGCGGCATCTCCCGGACCCCGACGCCCGCTACGGGCCGTTCCCGCAACCACCCCTGGGAGCCGGCCATCTGAGTGTCGAGTACCCATCCCGGCCCTCCGCCGTCCGTGAGGCACGCGCGGAGGTCCGCAGGCAGTTGGAGCGATGGGGGCTCGGCGAGGACGGCGAGGTCGCGGGCGCGGCCGCACTGCTCGTCGGCGAACCGGCCACCAACGCCCTGGTGCACGCCGGGAGCCGCTTCCGTCTCACCCTCTTCGCCGCGCACGGCGTACTGCGCTGCGAGATCGCCGACGCCTCGTGTGGTTCGAGCTCGGCACATGCGGATCGATGGGCTGCGGTCGGCGACAGCCGTGACGCCCCGCTGGGTTCGGCCATCCCCGGGGGCTCGCCGGGCCGCCGGGGGGTCGTTCCCGTCCGCGGGGCCCTGGAAGCTGGTCGCGCCGACGCGGCGGAGCCGCACATCGATACAGCCCCGCGCCGCGGCCCTGAGGCGATTCCGCTCAGGCCCTCTTGTCGGGTCCGGGCCTTTACGGTTTCTTGATCTGCATGGCCGACACCACGGAGCACACGGGTACGCAGCAACCGCAACCCCGGAAGGCGAGTTGGAAACACATCGGTCCGGGCATCGTCGTCGCGGCGACCGGTGTCGGCGCCGGTGACCTGGTCGCCACGCTGATCGCGGGCAGCAATTTCGGCTACACCCTCCTGTGGGCCGCGATCATCGGCTGTCTGGTGAAGATCTCCCTGGCCGAGGCCGCGGGCCGCTGGCATCTGTCCACGGGCCGCACCCTGTTCGACGGCTGGGCGAGCCTCGGACGCTGGACGACCTGGTTCTTCGCGGTCTACGTCGTGGTGTGGGGTTTCGTCTACGGCGCGGCGGCGATGTCGTCGAGCGCGCTGCCGTTGCAGGCATTGTTCCCGGACGTGATGGACCTCAAGTGGTGGGGCATCGCCTGCGGTCTGGTGGGCCTGGTCTTCGTCTGGTTCAACAAGTACGCGGTGTTCGAGAAGGTCATGACGGTCCTGGTGGGCGTCATGTTCGTGGTGACGGTGTACCTGGCGATCCGGGTCACGCCGAACATCCCCGACGCCTTTGCCGGGATCCTGCCGGTGCTGCCGGACGAGAAGGACTCGATCCTCAACACGCTCGGCCTGATCGGCGGTGTGGGTGGCACGATCACGCTCGCCGCGTACGGCTACTGGGTCAATGCCAAGGGCTGGACCGACACCGGCTGGATGAAGGTCATGCGGCTGGACAACCGCGTCGCCTACGCCACGACCGGCATCTTCGTCATCGCCATGCTGTTCGTCGGCGCGGAGCTGCTCCACTCGGCGAACGTCGCGATCGCGAGCGGTGACAAGGGCCTGATCCAGCTGGGCGACATCCTGGAGGAGGAGTACGGCTCGGCCACCGCCACGTTCTTCCTGATCGGCTTCTTCGCCACGTCCTTCACCTCGCTGATCGGCGTCTGGCACGGCGTGAGCCTGATGTTCGCCGACTTCGTGGTCCGCCTGTCGGGCACGGGCCAGGCCAAGGGCGAGGAGGTCGCCTCGGGAACCCGCGAACGCTCCTGGCCGTTCCGCGCCTACCTGCTCTGGCTGACCTTCCCGCCGATGATCCTGCTCTTCGAGGGCCAGCCCTTCCGCCTGATCATCATCTACGGCGTTCTCGGCGCGGCGTTCCTGCCCTTCCTCGCCGCCACCCTGATCTGGCTCCTCAACTCCTCTCGCACGCCCCGCGAGTGGCGCAGCGGCCACCTGAGCAACGCCATGCTCGCCATCGCCGGCCTGTTGTTCCTGATCCTGTGCGTGAAGCAGATCTGGGACCAGCCGTGGGGAGAGTTCTTCCAGGGCGGAAGAATGGCCGGATGACCC
>NZ_JBEXSH010001200.1:0-2112 GCF_040613555.1 Streptomyces sp. NPDC006265 | reverse complement strand
GGCTCGATCGTCTGGTACACGAACCAGACGTCGTAGGTGTTGTTGTTCTTGATGGTCATCGACAGCTTGACCGAGCCACCGGGCGTGGTGGTGGCCATCCCCGCCAAGGCCCCGAAGACGAACGCCACCGGAATCAGGGCCACCGTCAAGATCGTGACCCACCGCAACACCACATCCGTGGCGGGGCCTGCGGCGGCGGGGACGGTGGTCAGGGAGGGCGCTGTCTCGTGCATGGGCACAGCCAACCGGCTCCGGCGCCGGTTCGCGTGCGCGGGCGTACTCAAGGCCCGCAGTCCCTCGTACTCATCATCCCCAGGCCCACAGCCGCGACGAGGCAGGCGAACACCGTGCCACGGGAGCCCCGCTCCGAGCCATCCCAGTCTTCCGGATGGCTGATCTGCGGTGGCCGAAACTCGCATGTTCGAATTATTGTTCGATACAGTCGATAGAGAGCTAGCGATTGGTCCTGGTTTGGGGGTATTCGGGGAGAGGTGTCATGCACGAAGGGCTTCCCCATCTGCATGTGGCGAGCGGGTTCTCAGCCCGCTACGGGGCCTCACATCCGCGCGATCTCGTCACTCGGGCCGCTGAGCGGGGGATCGGCACGCTCGTGCTGACCGACCGCGACATGGTCACCGGAACAGTCCGATTCGCCAAGGCCGCCTCAGCGGCCGGCGTCCGCCCGCTGTTCGGCGTGGACCTCGGTGTCGCCGCCTTCAGCCCCACCGCGCCGGCCGCACGTCGCCGCACGCCGGTGCGGGGCGGCGCCCACGTCACCGAAGCCCCGCTCAGAGCGACATTCCTCGCCCAGAACGCGCAAGGGTGGGCACGGCTGTGCCGGATGGTGTCCGCTGCGCACGCATCCGCCTTCCCCACCAGCGCGCCGCCGACGGCGTCATGGGAGAACCTCCATCAGTACGCGGACAACAACCTGGCGGTGCTCCTGGGCCCCGCCTCCGAGCCGCTGCGGGCCCTGGCCTCCGGCCGCGCAGACATCGCCGAAAAACTGCTGGAGCCCTGGCGCCAGGCCGTAGGCCAGAACCTGCGACTGGAGATCGTGTGCTGGGGCCTATCCGGCACCGGGCCGGGCTCTGTCCGCCTCGCCGCGCACACCCTCACCCTCGCCGACCGTCTCTCCATCCCGGCCGTCCTGACCAACGCCGTCCGCTACGCCGACCCCACCCAGCACCGGATTGCGGACGTGCTGGACGCGGCCCGGCTGCTGCGGCCCATCGACCGGCGGCGCCTGGACTGCGGTGAACGCTGGCTCAAGGACGGACCCGCGATGACCGAGATCGCCGAGCGGGTGGCAGCCGCTGCCGGGGCGGACCGGCGCCGCGCCGAGCGGCTGATCGCCGACACCGCCCTGGTCGCGGACGCGTGCGACGTCGACCCGGCCCGGGACCTGGGGCTCGGCGTGCCGCACTTCCCCGAGCCCTCCGTGGTCGGCGCAGAGCCGGGGCGGGACGGAGCCGTGCGGCTGCTGCGGCAGCGGTGCGAGAGCGGCATGATCGCCCGTGGTCTTGAGCGCGACCAGCGCGCAATGGACCAGCTCGACTACGAGCTCGGCATCATCGGCCGCCTGCACTTTGAGCCGTACTTCCTTGCCGTGGCCCAGGTCGTCGCCGATGTGCGGGACATGGGCATCCGGGTCGCAGCCCGCGGCTCCGGTGCCGGCTCCATGGTCAACCACTCGCTCTTCGTCGCCACCGCGAACCCGCTTGAACACGGACTCCTGTTCGAGCGGTTCCTGTCCGAGCGGCGGACGTCGCTGCCTGACATCGACGTCGACGTCGAGTCCGCGCGCCGCCTGGAGGTCTACGACCGGATCATCGACCGCTTCGGCCGGGAGCGCGTCGCGGTCACGGGCATGCCCGAGACCTACCGCGCCCGGCACGCCCTCCGGGATGTCGGCCTCGCGCTCGGGCTGGCGCCGGCGACCGTGGACCGGATCGCGAAGTCCTTCCCGCATATCCGCGCCTGCGACATCCGCTCGGCCCTCACCGAGCTCCCCGAGCTACGGCAACTCGCTGCTGAGGCGCAGCAGTTCGGGCCGCTGTGGGAGCTCGCCGAAGGGCTGGACGCCCTGCCGCGCGGAATCGCCATGCACCC
>NZ_JBEXSH010001199.1:0-2124 GCF_040613555.1 Streptomyces sp. NPDC006265 | reverse complement strand
CAGGAGCGCCCGATGGGGCGAGGGCCACGGCCCCGTGCCGGGCCGGCGGAAGTCCGGGGTCTGGTGGGCGTGGGGTGCCGGATGTCCGTGCCGTCGCGCCGGTGTGGCCGCACGGTGTTCTCGACCGTCTCCGGCACCCCTCGGTGTCCGAGGCCGTCGGCAGGGCCACGGACGAGGAGAGCGTCACGCCGCCGTCTCCTCGTGCGGCTGGGGCTGGAGGGCGAAGGAGTAGGGGGCCCATGGGCCGGTGATCTCCACGCGGAGGCCGGAGACGCCCTGGGCGGCCGTGAGGATGCCCGTGCGGAATGCGGTGACCCGGTCCTTCGGGACGAGGTAGGCGTCGTTGCCGATGTTGGTGCCGGGGGCCGTGCCCGCCAGGCTGCCGCGTTCGGGGGTGTGGGTGACGCGGTCGACGGCGAGGGCCCCGGCCGTTTCGGTGAGGCGGGCGGCCGCCTGGGCGACCGTACGCCATGCCTCCTCGTTCCTGCGCTGTCTGCGGCGGCGGATCACCTGGTAGGCACGCCCGGCGCCGAGACCCGTGACCGGGTCCTGCTCGGGGCCGGTGCCGGCCTCGGGCGGGGTGATGTCCGGGGCGGCGTAGATCTTGACGCCGAGTTCGACGTGGCCCGTGAGCCGGTCGAGCAGGGAGAGGAAGTAGCCGCGGCGGGTGTCGAGGGCCTGCCGGGCGGTGTCCTCGTCGCGGAAGACGGTGGCCAGGCGCAGGGGCAGCACGGCGGCGCCGGAGGCCATCAGGGCGGCCACCACGGCGTGATGGGAGCGGACCGTGGACTCCAGCCAGTCCAGGTCGTCGAGGTGGGCCTGGAGGGGAGCGTCGTCGTAGTCGGCGGGCGGGACCTGGCCGACGGCGAAGGCGAGCGGCGGGCTGGTGACCGCCGGGTCGACCAGATGAATCGGCTCCCCGGCGACACCGCGCAGCTGGGCCGCCGCCGAGGCGGCCTCGGGGGTGCGGCGCAGGACCGCGTAGGCGTAGACGAGGTTCGTGTCGCTCATGACTGCGGGCTCCTGTCGGTGGCCGTGCGATTCCTCTCGCGAGACGCCGTTCTCGTGCCGTCCGTCGGTAGGTACGCAGCGGAGGGCGCAGGTGTTCACGGGGACGACCGACGGGTCGGCCCGGCCCCGGAGGGCAGGGCCTGCATGGCGTCGTGCACGCCCTGCCCGGGGGCGGCGCGTCAGGTGGCCCGTTCGCTGAACGGGGTCGCCTGGTGGAAGTAGAGCAGCCAGCGGCCCTCCGTACGGCGCCACAGCGAACTGCGGTGGGCGCGGCTGCCGTCGTACTCCGTGTCGTAGGTGAGGTGGACCAGGTCCGGGGCGAGCTGCACGCCCCTGAGGGCGGAGACGGCGACGGGCCGGGCTCCGGTCTCGGTGGTCGCGGCCAGGGAGGCGATGATCGCGGCCCGGCTCCAGTGCCGGCCGGAGGCGCCGAACTCGTGGAAGTCGGGGTGCAGCAGCGTCCCGACCCGGTCGGGCGAGTGGCGGACCTTCGGGGTGAGCAGGGCGAGTTCGCCCTCCATCGCGGACTCGACGGCCGGGTTGTGCTCAGGCACCTGTCATCTCCACCAGCTTGACGACCGTGTTCCAGTTGCGGGAGGTGGCGATCACACCCTTGTTGATGCGCGGTTTCGACAGGTGTTCGGCCAGCTTGGAGCGGCCCAGGCCGTTCGGGGCGTACAGGTACAGGGCCCGGTCGCCGAGGCGGAACTCCTCGGGGAGGTAGGCCTCCTGGTCGATCTCCGCGAAGCGCTCGGGGGTGAGGGGGGCGGAGAAGTAGGTGACGTGGAGCTGCTTGGGCTCCAGGTCGGCGGCCGGGAACGGGCAGGCGTCGGCGATCGCCCGCAGGTAGGCGTGGTCGCGCACGATCACGTCGACGCCGAAGCCGAAGCGCTTCTCGAGGGCCCGCGCGATCTCACCGGCCAGCGACTCCTCGTCGCCGTGGCCGGAGGCGAACACGGCCTGGCCGCTCTGCAGATGGGTGCGGACGTCGTCGAGGCCGAGGTCCGTCAGGAGCGTGCGCAGGTCGGCCATGGGGACCTTCCGGCTGCCGCCCACGTTGATGCCGCGCAGCAGGGCCGCGTATGTCGTCGTCATCCGCTCACGATAAGGCGG
>NZ_JBEXSH010001198.1:0-2129 GCF_040613555.1 Streptomyces sp. NPDC006265 | reverse complement strand
CTCCGGGTCCGGGTCGGCGAGGTGCACGGTGACGCCCCGCTGGGACAGGGCCAGGGCGGCGGATGTCCCGATCAGGCCGGTGCCGATGACGAGTGCGGTCCTCACTGGGCGATGTCCTTGCGCAGGGTGGCCGCGGCGCCGAGGTAGACATGGGCGATGTCGGCCCGGGGACGGTCGGACTCGATGTGCGCGAGGACCCGGACGACACGCGGCATGGCGCCCTCGATGTCGAGTTCCTGGGCGCAGATCAGCGGCACGTCGACGATGCCCAGCTTGCGGGCGGCGGCGGCCGGGAAGTCGCTGTGCAGGTCGGGCGTGGCCGTGAACCAGATACTGATCAGGTCGTCGGCGGCGAGATCGTTGCGCTCGAGGATCTCCGTGAGCAGGGCTCCTACCTGCTCGTCCATGTGCCCGGCCTCGTCCCGTTCGAGTTGGACGGCGCCCCGGACCGCTCGTACCGCCACGGCGATGCTCCTTGCTGACGTGCGTGTCGCTCTACGTCCGACCAGCCTAGTCAGCCCGGGCGGCCCGGGTGAGCGGCGCCCGCCCGGTGAGACGCCAGGATCGGCACCTTTGGGCAGGTTCGGTACCAATATGATGCAAATCCCGGTTTACCCCTCTTCGGCGCTTTCGGAGTGACGACATGACCTACGAGACCACGCGTCGCACGGTTCTCCTCGCGACGGGCGCGACCGGCGCGGCGGCGCTCGTCGCGGCCTGCGGCGGGGGTGGCGACGACAGCGGCTCCGCGCCGACACAGTCCCCCACCGGCGACGGCGCGACGAGCGGGCCCGCCGGCCGGGTCCTGGCCAACATCGACGAGATCCCGGTGGGCGGTGGCAAGATCTTCATGGACGAGAAGGTCGTGGTGACGCAGCCGGAGCAGGGCCGGCTCAAGGCTTTCTCGGCGATCTGCACCCACATGCACTGCCTGGTGGGGTCCGTCTCCGACGGCACGATCAACTGTCCTTGCCACGGCAGCAAGTTCAAGATCGCCGACGGCGCGGTGGCCCACGGCCCGGCGACCCGGCCCCTGCCCGCCGAGCAGATCACCGTGGAGGGGAACTCGATCCGCCTGACCTGAGGGCTCCCGCCCGGCACCGGGCCGTCAGGCGTCCCACAGCGCCCCGAGCGTGAGCAGATCGGTCCGGTACTCGATCCGGTCGGCCCATTCGGAGGGCCAGGCCTCCGCGCCCAGCCAGGCGCCCGCGAAGGCGCCCGTCAGGCAGGCGATCGAGTCCGAGTCGCCGGCGGTGCAGGCGGCGCGGCGCAGGGCCGTCACCGGTTCATCGACGAAGAGCAGGAAGCACAGCAGCCCGGTCGCCAGGGCCTCCTCGGCGATCCAGCCCTCGCCGGTGGCCAGACAGGGGTCGGTCTCCGGCGAGACGGTGCGCACAGCGCGCTGGAGCCGTTCGAGGATCTCCAGGCACTCGTCCCAGCCGCGCGCGATGAACCGCCCGGGGCTGGGGTCCCCGGCCCGCCGCCACAGGTCACCGAGCCAGCGCTCGTGGTAGTGACCGCGGTTCTCCAGGGCGTACGAGCGGAGCAGGCCGATCAGCCCGGTCGGCTCTGCGCCCTGCGCGAGCAGGCGTACGGCGTGCGCGGTGAGGTCGGACGCGGCGAGCGCGGTGGGATGCCCGTGGGTGAGGGCGGACTGCAACTGGGCGGCTCCGGCGCGCTGTTCGTCACTGAGGCCGGGGACCAGACCCAGGGGCGCGACGCGCATGTTGGCGCCGCAGCCCTTGGATTCGATCTGGCCGGCGTCCTGCCACGGTCGGGATTCGTCCTTCAGCAGGTAGCAGGCCTTCATGCAGGTGCGGCCGGGAGCCCGGTTGTTCTCAGGGGACTGGTACCAGTCCACGAACTCCTCCCGCAGGGGCCGGGCCAGCCGCAGCGGGGTGAGCAGCCCCCGGTCCATCGCCGTCCGCACGGCCCGGCCGAGCGCCAGCGTCATCTGGGTGTCGTCCGAGACGAGGGCGCGGTTCGGCAGCTCCATCTGCCGCCACGGCCCGCACTTGGCGAGGATCGAGGGGACGTCGTCGAACTCGGTCGGAAAGCCCAGCGCATCCCCCATGGCCAAGGCGATGTCCGCCTGAGCCCAGAACCGGTTATACGTGAACGACGGCACC
>NZ_JBEXSH010001197.1:0-2138 GCF_040613555.1 Streptomyces sp. NPDC006265 | reverse complement strand
CCGGCAGCGCTGCGGTCGGCAGACGCGGCCGCCCTTCCGGGGCGGCCACCGCGCGCCGACCGGCCGCGGACAGCGACAGCGCCCGGATGATGGAGCTCGTGGAGCGTGCCCAGGCCGGTGAGTCCGACGCCTTCGGCCGCCTCTACGACCAGTACAGCGACACCGTCTACCGGTACATCTACTACCGGGTCGGAGGAAAAGCGACCGCCGAGGACCTCACCAGCGAGACCTTTCTGCGCGCCCTGCGCCGCATCGGCACCTTCACCTGGCAGGGCCGCGACTTCGGCGCCTGGCTCGTGACCATCGCCCGCAACCTCGTCGCGGACCACTTCAAGTCCAGCCGCTTCCGCCTCGAGGTCACCACCGGCGAGATGCTCGACGCCAACGAGGTCGAGCGCTCCCCCGAGGACTCCGTCCTGGAGTCCCTCTCCAACGCCGCCCTGCTCGACGCCGTACGGCGGCTCAACCCGCAACAGCAGGAGTGTGTGACGCTCCGCTTCCTCCAGGGCCTCTCCGTCGCCGAGACCGCCCGGGTGATGGGCAAGAACGAGGGCGCCATCAAGACCCTCCAGTACCGGGCCGTCCGCACCCTCGCCCGGCTTCTCCCGGAAGACGCCCGCTGACCGCCCCGCACGCTCGGCGACACCCAACTCACGTTCCGTGACGGCCCGTTGGCTTCGGCATCCGATCAGCCGACGTCCGTAACCCAAGTGCCACGCCGCTCGTTGTGCGGGATGCAGGCTCCCTGTGGTCACCCCCTGGCCGACTCCGATCACTCGATCGCGTGGTCGTGGTCAGGGTGTGCAACCCTCAGGACCCCCTGGGGAGCCGACCGTCATGACGAGAGGAGGTGCCGCCAGTGATCGCGAACGTATCGGCGCACCGGCGGGCGAACGCCTTCGCCCAGGCCCTGGAGGAGCAGCCCGAGCAGGGCAGGGCGGCCGAGCAGCCCGAAGGTCCGGCACCGGCCCCGGCAGCCTCGGAACCGAGCGAGCAGGACCGCCATCTGGCGCTCGTCTCGGGGCTCGGCGCGCTGCCCAAGCCGGAGCTCGACCCGGAGGTCAAGGTCGTCCAGCGGGCCCAGCTGGTGGCAGCTTTCGAGGCCATGCTCCAGGAGGGCACCGCGGGCGGCGGGGCGACGGACAGCGCGGTCCCCGAGCAGCGGTCCCGGGCTCGCGGCGCGCACCGCGCGAGTTCGCTGAAGAAGTTCCGGCCGCGATCCCGGCTCGCCAAGGGCCTCACCGCGGGCGGACTCAGCATCGGGGTGGCCGCGAGCGCCTTCGGCGGAGTCTCCGCCGCCAGCTCGGACGCCCTGCCCGGCGACTCGCTCTACGGCCTCAAGCGCGGCATCGAAGATGTCACGCTCGGCCTTGCCGACGGGTCGGACGAGCGGGGCCGGGTCTACCTCGACCACGCCTCCACCCGGCTCAGCGAAGCACGCCGCCTGATGGAGCGCGGCCGCAGCGGCCCCCTGGACCACGAGTCCCTCGGCGAGATCCGCCGCGCCCTGTCCGGCATGCGGCACGACGCGTCGGAGGGCCACCGGCTGCTGAGCGAGGCGTACGAGCGCGACCCGGACTCGCTGGGCCCCATCCAGGCCCTGTCCACGTTCTCCCGCTCCCACCGCGGGGCCTGGGGCGAACTGCGCGAGCGACTGCCCGTCCAGCTCGGGGACGTCAGCGAGCAGGTATCGTCCGTGTTCGACGCCATAGACGAGGATGTCGCCCCGCTGCGGTCCCTGCTGCCCGAGCCCCCGGCCACCAGCGGCGGCGACGGCAAGCGGCGCGGCGCCTCCGAGTCGGCCCCCGGCTCCTCCGGCACCGACCGCTCGACCCGCCCCGGCGACAGCGGCGGCAGGCACAGCGAGGAGGGCAGCACCGGCAGTGGCAGCCCCAGCCGCTCGGCCGGCTCCGGCAGCGACAGTGACGGCCTGCTCGGCGGCAACACCGGCGGCCTGCTCGACCCGCCGGAGGACCAGGACGGCGAGGCGAGCACCTCCCCGTCGGCGGAGGGCAATACACCCGTCCCCGAGCCGGATGTGACGCTCCCGCCGCTCCTGCCCGGGCTGCTGCCCGGCCTGGGCATCGACGGCGAGGACGCGGACTAGCCGGCGACGACGGGGGCGCCCCTTCGACAAG
>NZ_JBEXSH010001196.1:0-2143 GCF_040613555.1 Streptomyces sp. NPDC006265 | reverse complement strand
TCGTGCCAGCCCGCGAGCCCGCCCGGCCTCATGTCGGCTGCGCCACCACGGGCCCAGGGCCATACGGCCGAGGTCGCACAGGGCCCAGCCGCAACGGACAACCGCGCCGCACCCCCGTACGGAAACACCCCCCGACCGCCCGGAAACAGTTCTGCACAGACACCACGGGCCCAGGGCCCCGGGCCGGCGTCCGATGGCACCCCGGGCTCGGCCGCCACGTCGGACATCGACGGCGTCCTCCCGCACGCCGGGGCCTCACAACCCGGCAGTGCCGGCCGGCCGCCCTCCCCCGCCGACGCCACCATGCCCCTGCGCCCCGTGGCCCCGGAGGCGACCGCCGTCCTGCCGACGGCCTCCGCCACCTCGGCGCTTCCGACGCCCCTGGCTCCCGTCGCGACCGAGCCGAGCGTCACCGTTCGGCGCATGTTCGACGGCACGGCGGGGGCGGATCGCGGCACGCCGGAAGGCGGCGGGCCCGGCAGGCGCCGGCCACGTCGGCGCAGCACCCTCCTGATCGCCGCCGCAGGTGCCTGTGTCGCCGTCGTCGCCGCGGCGGGGTACGCGAGCGGGCTGTTCTTCTACGAGAGTCCCTCCCGGGACACCGCCCTGCCGGACGACATCCGCGCGAGCGTGCCGGACGCCCCGTCCAGCAGCGCGGCGTCCACACCCCCGCAGGGCAGCGCCTCGGCCGCTCCTTCGGCCCCGGCCGCACCGCCGCCGTCGCCGTCCCGCAGCGGGAGCCCGTCCGCCTCGCCGTCGCCGTCCGCGCCCAGCGCCTCGGCGAGCCCGTCGCAGTCGCCCTCGCCGTCGGCTCCGCAGCCGTCCGCCTCGGCGGCCGGCCCCGAGCAGGCGCCCCCGGAGGACGGCCGCCAGAAGGGCGGCCCGACCGTCCTGCGCCTCGGCGACCGCGGCCCGGAGGTCACCGAACTCCAGCTCCGCCTGCGGCAGTTGTACCTCTATGACGACGACACCGACGGCTCCTTCGACAACCGCCTGGCCGACGCGGTCCGCACCTACCAGTGGTCACGCGGCGTCCAGAGCGAGGACCCCGGCGTCTACGACCGGGCGACCCGGGAGAGGCTGGAGTCGGAAACCCGCGAGCCATGACCGGCCCGGGCGTCCTACCGTGACGCCGTGACTACTCAGGTGATCGTTCTCAACGGTGGTTCGAGCTCGGGCAAGTCCGGGATCGTCCGGTGCCTGCAACAGGTCCTGCCCGATCCGTGGCTGGCCTTCGGCGTCGACTCGTTCGTCGACGCGCTGCCCGCGAGGCTGCGGGGCTCGGACGGCGGGATCACCTTCGCGGCGGACGGCGGCGTGAGCGTGGGGGCGGAGTTCCGGGCTCTGGACGCGGCCTGGACCGAGGGCATCGCCGGCATGGCGCGTGCCGGCGCCGGGATCATCGTCGACGACGTCTTCCTCGGCGGCCCGGCGTCCCGGCAACGGTGGGAGAAGGCTCTGGCCGGTCTCACCGTGCTGTGGGTGGGCGTCCGGTGCGACAGCGCGGTCGCCGCGGGACGCGAGATCGCCCGGGGAGACCGGGTCGGGGGCATGGCCGCGTCACAGGCCGGCGTCGTGCACGAGGGCATGAGCTACGACGTGGAGGTGGACACGACACACACCGAGTCCCTGGAGTGCGCACGCGCCATCGCCGCTCAGGTGACGCGCGCGCCTGCACCGCCCAGGTGAGGCGGGCGTCTTCGCCGCCGACGCGACGGGCGGGCCATCGCCGCCCGAGTGAGACACGCGCCCTGGCCGCCCACGAACACGCGCCTCCATCGCCGGCCGTGCGACGCGGGCGCTCGCCACCCAAGTGACGCACACCGTCACCGCCGCCCGGCTGAGCCCGGACGCCACCACCCTCCAAGCCCGGACGCCGCCACTCCGCTGAGCCAGGGCCGCTACCACCCCGCCGAGTCGGGCGGCACGAGGTTCACCCGATGTGCAGGCGGATCGTCCCGTCGCCCACGGCCTCCACGCGCACCTTCGTGAGGTCCTCCACCACCACGTCCGGCTCGTGGTACGCGGCCCGGGGCCCGATGCCGACCACCGTCATCCCGGCGGCGCGCCCGGCCGCTATCCCGGCTCCGGAGTCCTCGAACACCACACAGTCCGCGGGGGCGATCCCCAGCTCGGCGGCGCC
>NZ_JBEXSH010001195.1:0-2144 GCF_040613555.1 Streptomyces sp. NPDC006265 | reverse complement strand
CGACCTCGCCGCCGACCCGCAGGCCATACGCGCCGCGATCGGCGTGACCGGCCAGTTCTCCGCGGTCGACGGCCTGATCACCGGCGAGGAGAACATGCTCCTCATGGCGGACCTGCACCACCTGCCCAAACGCGAGGGACGCCGCGTCGCCGCCGGACTGCTGGAGCGCTTCGACCTCACCGACGTGGCGAAGAAGCCCGCCTCCGCCTACTCCGGCGGCATGAAACGCCGCCTCGACATCGCCATGACCCTGGTCGGCGGTCCCAGGATCATCTTCCTCGACGAACCCACCACCGGCCTCGACCCCCGCGCCCGCCACAGCATGTGGCAGATCATCCGCGACCTCGTCACCGGAGGCGTCACCGTCTTCCTCACCACCCAGTACCTGGAGGAAGCCGACGAACTCGCCGACCGCATCGCCGTCCTCCACAACGGCACCCTCGCCGCCGAAGGCACCGCCGAGGAACTCAAGCGGATCGTCCCCGGCGGACACGTCCGGCTCCGCTTCACCGACCCGGTCGCCCACCGGAACGCCGCCGCGGCCCTCGGCGACAGCACCCGCGACGACGACGCCCTCGCCCTCCAACTCCCCAGCGACGGCAGCCAGCGCGCACTGCGAGCCATCCTCGACCGCCTCGACACGGCGGGGATCGAAGCGGACGAACTGACCGTGCACACCCCCGACCTCGACGACGTGTTCTTCGCCCTGACGGGCGACACCGACCAGCCCAAGGAGACGGCCCGATGACGTCCCTCTCGTTCGCCGTGCGCGACTCGGCCACCATGCTGCGCCGCAATCTGCTGCACGCCCGGCGCTACCCGTCCCTCACTCTGAACCTGCTGCTCACACCGATCATGCTGTTGCTGCTCTTCGTCTACATCTTCGGCGACACCATGAGCGCGGGCATCGGCGGTGGTGGTCCGGACCGTTCCGCATACATCGCCTTCGTCGTCCCCGGCCTGCTGCTGATGACCATCGGCAGCACCACGATCGGCACCGCGGTCTCCGTCTCCAACGACATGACCGAGGGCATCATCGCCCGCTTCCGGACCATGGCCGTCCACCGGGGCTCGGTGCTCATCGGGCACGTCGTCGGCAGCGTGCTGCAGGCGGTCGTCAGCGTGGTGCTCGTCGGTGCCGTCGGTCTGGCCATCGGCTTCCGCTCCACCGACGCCACCGTCCTGGAGTGGCTCGCGGCCTTCGGACTGCTCGTGCTGTTCGCCACGGCACTCACCTGGATCGCGGTCGGCATGGGCCTGGTCAGCCCGAACGCCGAGGCCGCCGGCAACAACGCGATGCCCCTGATCCTGCTGCCGCTGCTGTCCAGCACCTTCGTCCCGCTCGACGCGATGCCGGGGTGGTTCCAGCCGATCGCCGAGTACCAGCCCTTCACCCCGGCCATCGAGACCCTGCGCGGCCTGCTGCTCGGCACCGGGATCGGCCACAACGGATGGCTCGCCGTCGCCTGGTGCCTCGGCCTCGCGGTGCTCGGCTACTTCTGGTCGACCTCGAAGTTCGACGACGACCCGACGTAGCCCTCCGGGCCGACGCCGCGCGGGACAAGGCCGTACCCGGCCGGGCCGACGCCACGCGGGTCAAAACCGTAGGCACCAGGCCGAGGTCCCGCGCGACAAGGGCGTGAGCCTCCGGCCCAACGCCCCGCGCGACAAGGCCGAAACGCGCCCCCGCGCGCGCCCGCGAACCCTTGACAGTGGTTCCACGCACGTCAAATCTGGGCGCAGACCGCTCGCCCCAAGGGGAGGCGAAGATGCCTGCAGCGCGGGAGTGCCTACTCGACGCCGCTTACACGGCCCTGGTGCGCCGGCCGTGGTCCGCCGTACGGATGGTGGATGTGGCCGCGGCGGCCGGAGTGTCCCGGCAGACGCTGTACAACGAGTTCGGCAGCAAGGACGGCCTCGCCCGGGCGCTCGTCAGGAGAGAGGCCGACGGATTTCTCGCCGGGGTGGACCGCGCGCTCACCGGGCACAGCGATCCCCGCGACCGGCTCACCGCCACCGCCGAGTGGACCGCTTCGGCGGCCCGGGAGAACATCCTCGCCGCAGGCCCGCTACTGCGCCCGCTGCCAGCAGGTCAAGGAGGCACAGCCATGACCGACGCCCACAACCTGTCCGGTGACGCGGCC
>NZ_JBEXSH010001194.1:0-2148 GCF_040613555.1 Streptomyces sp. NPDC006265 | reverse complement strand
GTGCGCGCCCCCGGCTGAGGGAGTGTCACGTGCGGCTGGTGGGCCTCCAGTTGGGGAGTTGGGGAGTCCTGCGGACTCTGGGCGGGTCCGCTGCGCTCCCCCGCCTGACGGTCCTTCCGGCTGCGCCTCCAGAACCGTTGGGGCCCGCTGGCGCGGGCCGGGCTGGCTACGAGGGGTGGGGGTCGCTCGTTCGGGTCGGGTTCCAGTGTACTGCGTGCCTCAGCTTGATGCAGCATGTACCGTTGGCGGAAACAGGGGACACCCCCCAACCACCCGGACGGCGCGCACCTTTTGACAATACGTCGGCGCGGGAATTTCGGTCCGCCAACTCACGCGAGGAATCAGAAATTGGGGAGCTTCGGACCTCAGCCGAAGAACGGTACCTCAGATATGGGAAAGGAAGAATTCCGAGGTGCGGAGGTACCGGAGCCGAACGGCCTCCAGCGCCGGGCGGCGGAACCCCCGAGGGCGCCAGCCACGCCTTGCTGCTGCTTGTCCGTCACGGCCGGTACCACCCGAGACTCAGAGTCGTTGATGCCGCCTACGGTCTGCGCGGGCCCACGGGCCCGCACGCGAAGCCGCCTGAGCCACGACGGGTCCGGCCGGCGCCTGCGGGTGGACCTCAGCCACCTAATACTTAGCCAGATCAAGAACCCGCTGGTCAGCGGGTTGTACATCCGTCGATCTGTCCACTCAGCAGGTACATAACGCGGTCGATATGTACCTGCTGAGGAGTCACATCGACGGCTAAACGTCAGCCAGGCCGACAGTTTTGGGCTGGAAACGTCAGCCAGGCCGACATTCGCGACGGTGTCCCGTTGAGCGGTCCGCCGGAGCGCTCAGGGGGGAGATCTGTCCCCTCTGAGGGGACACAACACGCCGGAACGTCAGCCAGACCGACATATCTGTCGGCGTGGCTGACATACTTCTGCCGTCGAAGATCAGCGAAGTGGAGAGCAGCCTCGTGTCATCCGAGCCACAGCGCCGCCGTCCCGCACCGAAGCGCGCGCCGCGCCTGCCGGAGCTGCCTCTCGACGATGAGATCCAGGCGTGGTCCAAGCCGGTTGAGCCGGTTGAGGACCTCGACTCGTTGGCTCGCCGCTACCCGCGGCGCAAGGTCTCGCTCAGCAGCGAGCGCAAGCCGATGGAGTTCTACGACACCCCGGAGCGCCCCAAAGCGTTCTCCATGGACTCGCTGGAGTTCTTCTTCCTGATCGCGCAGTACTTCCGCGAGGCTCTGCCGCTGCGGGTGATCCTGCTGATGATCGCCTGCCAGAAGGCCGGCGGGCAGATCCGCCTGACCCAGGAGGAGATGTCGACGGTCCTGGACGTGCACCGAGGGAAGCTCAATGAGGCCCTCGCGGAAGTCATGTCGCACGGCATCGTCTTCAAGGTGCGCCGGGGCGTCTACCAGTTCAACCCGCCCTACTCGTACCGTGTAGCTGAGTTCATCCCGGGCACCGAGCTGGTCGAAGCCGAGTACGTCCAGGTCGACCAGGACAAGACGATCGCGAAGATCCGCAAGGATGAGAGCCTGCCGCAGCTCGTGCGGTTCCCGTCGCTGGAGCACATGCGCGAGGCGATCGAGGAACTGCGCAAGAAGCGGGCCGAAGAACGCGCTGCACGCCGGTTGGCCCGTGCCCAGCGCCAGGAGGAGGGAACAGCCCAGTGAGCACCCTGAAGTGGACGGCGACCAACGCCGACAGCCTTCTCGCCGACCTGGACCTGCCGCCCGCCGCCTACCGCGCGCTGCTGAAGCTGCGGGCGCGCAGCGAGCCCGGGGGCCGCATCGCGATGGACCAGGCCACCCTCGGTGAACTGCTCGGGCTCAGCCGCCCCAGCGTGAACGCCGCGCTGCGAGAGCTGGAGCTGGCCCGGCTCGTCACGAAGGTCCGCAACGGCGTCTACCAGATCAACCCGATGCTGGCCGGCTACACCACACCCGAGGACGCCCTGGACGCCGTCAAGGCGATGCCCAAGGCCGACCGCCTGGACAGCAAGAGCTACGTGGCGAACTACCACAAGGCCGTCGCCGCCTACCAGGACCAGCTCGCCGAGCAGCGCAAGAAGCGAGCGGCCGCCGCGGCCGCCAAGAAGGCCGCCGCCGCCAAGAGGCGCGGCTCGCTGCACGCCGTCGGCTGACCCGGC
>NZ_JBEXSH010001193.1:0-2150 GCF_040613555.1 Streptomyces sp. NPDC006265 | reverse complement strand
GGCCGCTGTTCCCGTGCGGGGCAGCGGCCGACGCGTATGAAGGAGACATGGACGTGACGACCGATGCGGCCGCTCCCTGGCTGATCGTGGGGCTGGGCAATCCGGGGCCGGAGTACGCGGGGAACCGGCACAACGTGGGTTTCATGGTGGCGGATCTGCTGGCGGACCGGGTCGGGGGGAGGTTCAGGCGGGCCGGGCGGGCGCAGGCGCAGGTCGTGGAGGGCCGGATCGGGCCTCCTGGGCCGTTGAACCGGCGGGTGGTGCTGGCGAAGCCGATGTCGTACATGAACCTGTCGGGTGGGCCGGTGAACGCGCTGCGGGATTTCTACAAGGTGCCGGTGGACCATGTGGTGGCGGTGCATGACGAGTTGGACATCGACTACGGGGTGCTGCGGCTGAAGCTGGGTGGCGGGGACAACGGGCACAACGGGCTGAAGTCGATGACGAAGGCGTTCGGTGCGGAGTATCACCGGGTGCGGTTCGGGATCGGGCGGCCGCCGGGGCGGATGCAGGTGGCGGATTTCGTGCTGAAGGATTTCTCGGCGGCGGAGCGCAAGGAGCTGGACTACTTCGTGGACCGGGCGGCGGATGCGGTGGAGGCTCTGGTGATCGAGGGGCTGGAGCGGGCGCAAAGCACGTACAACTCCTGACTTGTCACCCGTCGAGGTTGACGGGCCGTTCAGGCATGGCCAATGATCCCGGCCATGCCTGCCCATGCCGCCTCCTCGTCCCAGGCCTCGGCCGTCGCGTTGCGGTTCGGGCGGTTCGCGGCGATGGGTACGGTCGCGGTGCTGATTCTGATCGCGGGTGTGTGGGCGTCGTGGGGTACGGCGCAGCATGTGATGCTGACGAAGGGCCGGGAGCGGGGCACGGTCGATGTGACGCGGTGCGAGGCGGATGCGTGCTGGGGTCGGTACACGCCGTTGTCGGAGGGTTCACAGCCGCGGGCGCGGGTGGTGCTGGAGAAGTCGGTCGCGGTGGAGCGGGGCCGGACGTACACGGTGGTCCTGAAGTCCGGCAGTGATGACGCGGTGCGTTCGGGTCCGGCGGGTGTGCTGTACGCGTGGATTCCGCTGGGTGGTGCGTTGTTGCTGGCGTCGGTGGTGGTGGCGGGTGGTCTGCTGCGGACGCGGGCGGCGTGGGTGATGGCGCTGTCGGGGGTGGCGTTGCTGACGGCGGCGTTCGTGACCGTCTGAGGGGTCGGGGCGTTCTCTCCTTCGGTGGAGGGGCGAGCGTTGTGTGTTCGTGATTGACGTGCCGACGGGCGAGGCTGGAAGCTGAGCCGCCCCCTCCACATCTTCCCGGTCACTTCTCGAAGATGGACTACCTCCCCATGCGAACCCTTTCTCGCCTCGGCGCTGTCTGCGCCGCCGCTTCCGCGGTCCTTCTGCTCGCTCCTGCCGCCCACGCCACGCCTCCCGGTGACAACGGCACGGTGAAGATCCATGACGCCTTGACGGGCGAGGAGCTGCGCCGCAACGAGCCGCACGTGTGCACGTTCTACTTGGATGCCTTCGGTTTCGACGGCGGTCAGCAGGTCGACTGGCACATCGACGCGATACCTCCGAGTGAGAACAAGGGGGACACGGTGGAGTCCGGTGCGCTGACGCTGGACGCCCAGGGTCACGGCCGCAGCGAGGACCTGTCGCTGCCCAACGGGCACTACAAGCTGTTCTGGAACTTCGGGGGTGAGAAGGGGTCCGCCAAGCACAAGGTGTTCTGGACGGACTGCGAGGACGAGCAGGAGCCGGGTGGTGCGACGCCGTCCGGGTCGGCTTCGCCGTCGTCCTCGTCGGGGGCGTCGGAGGCGCCGTCGGGTGAGCCGGGTGCGTCGGCGTCCCCGAGTTCCTCGGTGGGCGGGGGTGTGCCGGCATCCTCGTCGCCGTCCCCGCAGGGCGGCACGGACGGCGACCTCGCCGAGACGGGCAACGGGGCCCCGGTGGGTGTGCTGTCGGGTGTCGCGGCGGCGCTGGTGGCGGCGGGCGGTTTCCTGGTGCTGCGGCGCCGGCGGGCCGGCCGCGGCTGACGTACGAACGACCGTGCCCCCGAGCCTGTAGGCGGATTCTCGGGGTCCTCGCAACACCTGATGGCTTACGTGGCTGTCAGTAGATCACGCAGGCGCTCGGCTGGGGTTCTCCAGTCGAGCGTTT
>NZ_JBEXSH010001192.1:0-2153 GCF_040613555.1 Streptomyces sp. NPDC006265 | reverse complement strand
GACCGCGGGAGCGGCTTCGTGCAAGCCCTGAGCGCCCGCCCGGCCGGGCGTGTGCGACGTCCGCGGCGGGCGCCGCGCATGCCCCAACTTTTTTGCGGCAGGGGTGATTGTTTCGCCCCCGCCATCCGTACCTCTTGGTGTTGGGCCGTTGATATTCCAGGAGGCACGATGCGCATCTCGCGCAGCACGGCAGGAACCGCGTTCGTGGGCGGTGCGTTGATCCTTACGCTGACCGCGCTCGCCTACCCCAGCATGCTGGGCGTGCAGAACACGGCTTCCGGCCAGGACCGCATCATCGCCAACACCCAGTACGGGCCCCTGACCGAGGCGGACCGCGACTTCGTGGTGAAGGTGCGCGCGGCCGGGCTGTGGGAGAGCCCTCTGGGCGCACTGGTGATGCAGCGCGGAGGGTCGGCCGCCATGAAGGAGGCCGGCGAACACCTCGTCGTCGGGCACGGGCGGCTCGACATCGCCTGCCGCAGGATCGCCCCCGAGCTGGGCATCACGCTGCCCAACCAGGCGTCGCCGCAGCAGCAGCAGTTCGTGGCGACCGTGGAGGGCGCGCAAGGGCAGGAGTTCGACTCCACCGCGGTGAGCATCATGCGGGTCACGCACGGCCAGATCTTCTCGACGATCGCCAAGATCCGCGCCAACACGAGGAACACGCTGGTACGTCAGCTCGCCGACCAGGCCAACTCCACCGTGCTGGACCACATCACCGTCCTGGAGAAGACGGGCCTGGTCAACCACGAGCAGGTCAACCTCATGCAGACCAGCCCGCCCAAGATGCCGCAGGAACAGACGACGCCGCCGCCCCCGCAGCCGGGCTCGCCCGTCCTGACGCTGAAGATCCCCAAGGAACTGGATGATCTGCGGACGGAGGCTCCGAACGCACTGCTGCCGTCTCCGTCGGCGGGGTGAGCGGGGCTACGGGAAGCGGCTAGGAACGGCGGCGGGGTTTACCTGAATTGCGTTTGGTGCCTTTGGTGGTCCCGCCGGACCCCCTGCGCTGCTTCGTGCCCGTCGGCTTCCTCCGAGTTCCGTCCTTCTCCGCGCGCCCGGGCTTCTCCTGCGCGGGAGGCTGCTGACGCCCCCGGGTGCTGTTGACCGTGCGGCCTCGGACGATGCCGATGAAGTCCTCGATCCGGTCCGTCTTCGCGGCCTCGGGCCAGGCCAGCGCCACGCTCGACTCGGGGGCCTCCTTGAGGGGCCGGTGGGTGAGGTCCTTGCGGTGGTGGAGGCGGGCGAGCGACAGCGGGACGGCGAGCACACCGATGCCGGCAGCGACCAGTTCGATGGCGTCGGCGGTGGTGGCGGGACGTTCGTGGGCCGGCCGCCCGGGCAGGCTCTCCCAGTCGAGGACGTCGTCGAGGGGGTGCAGCACGATGTCGTCGGCCAGGTCTTCCGGCGCGACCTCGTCGACGGCGGTGACCAGGTGATCCTTGGGCACGACGACGACCGTCTGCTCGGTGTAGAGAGGGATCGCGCTGAAGACCTCACGGTCCACGGGCGTGCGGACGAGGCCCGCATCGGCGTCCCCGCCCAGCAGCCGCTCGGCCGCCGCTCCGGCGGGCACCTGCGTGAGGGTCAGCGGGACGTCGGGCTGCCGCTCGTTCCAGATGCGCACCCATTTGTCGGGCATCACGCCGGGGACGTAGGCGAGCCGGAACGAGGGGGTTGCATCCGAGCCTGTCACCTCGCCAGGTTACCGGCCGTGGTCGGAGGTCGTGCACACGCTCGATACGCTTGACGGCATGACGTCGCACCAGAGCACCCAGACGATGAAGCCCGCGACCGCGGCGAAGAAGCTGGGTGTGTACCTCGAGGCCACACCCGCCGAGTTCCGGGAGGGTGTCGTCTCGCGTGCCGAGCTCAACGAGCTCCAGGCGAACCCGCCGCAGTGGCTGCAGGACTTGCGGCTCAACGGCCCGCATCCCCGGCCGGTGGTCGCCGCGAAGCTCGGCGTCTCCATCGCGGGCCTCGCCCGCGCGGGTGTCACCGAGCCCCTCACCACCGAGCAGATCGAGGCGCTGAAGCAGGAAGGCCCCGAGTGGCTGGAGCGGGAGCGCGCCACCCAGGCGGAGGTCCGCAAGGAATCGGCCCGGATCAAGAAGAAGAACGCCGAACGTCAGGCCTGACCCGAGCGCCCTTCC
>NZ_JBEXSH010001191.1:0-2153 GCF_040613555.1 Streptomyces sp. NPDC006265 | reverse complement strand
TTCCGATCGGCCCCGCGACCGATCTGTGGGCGCTCGGCGCGCTGCTCTTCAGGGCCGTGCAGGGACATGCGCCCTATCCGGAGGAGTCGACGGCCGAGCTGGTGCAGATGGTGTGCGCCGAGCCGCCCGCCTACGCCGAGGAGTGCGGTCCGTTGCGGCCGGTCGTGGAGTCGCTGCTGCGTCAGGACCCGACCGAGCGCCTCGACTTCGAGGAGGTGCGCGGCTGGCTGCGCTCGCTGGTGCGCTCGGCGCCCGAGCCGGAGGCCGGGGTGCATGTGGTCGCCGCGCCGCCCGTCGACGCCAGGCGGCTGCCCGTCGTACGGCGCCGGGGTGAGCTCGTGCGCCGGCGGAAGGCCGGGCTGCCCGCGCACCACGGGCGGCACAAGCGGGCCAAGCAGGACTCCGGTTCGCCGCGCCGCCTCGGCCGCACCCTGCTCGTGCTGGTCCTGCTGGCGATGGCCGCGGCGATCGCCTACGCCATGCTCTTCATGCCCAAGGCGAAGACCGAGGGCGCGGACGGAGCCGACCGCACCGGAGCCGCCGGTGAAGTCAGCCCGGCGCCCGAGCCGGACGCCAGCAGCGAGCCCCGGCCCGACCAGACCTCGCCCGGGCCGGAGAAGAGCCCGTCGTCGTCGGCCGGCAGCACCGAGACCCAGACCACCGGCCCGGATGTCGCCGACGGCTTCACCCTGCGCAAGGACTCGGCGGGCTTCCAGGTCGCCGTCGCCAAGGGCTGGGACCGCGCGGCGCGGGGCGGCAGCGGTCAGGTCGTCTACTCCAAGGGCGACTTCGAGCTCATCGTCGTGGCGGGCCGGGACAGCGCGTCCTCGTACGGCAGTGATCCGATGGCATACCAGCGGGAGAGGGAGCGCGAGTTGCAGCCGTACCGCGACTCCAGCTGGGCCACCTCCACCGGGCTGAAGACGATCGAGGTGGGCGGACGGACCATGGCCGAGGGGCAGTTCACCTGGGCCGGCGGCGACGGGGGCGAGCTGTACGTCCGCAACCTGGCGATGCTGGTCGAGGGGCGCTACCACGTGGTCCAGGTGCGCGGCCCGGAGTCCGAACGGGACGAGGTGACGCGGCTGTACGAGCAGGCGGCGGCGACGTACAAGGTGACGGGGTGAGCGACCGGCGCGCCGCCTGTACGCCGCAGTTCACACTCTGGTTGCCTCCCGTCCCGGCAGGCGACAACCGTCACAGTGCGGTCACCGTGGTACCCCGCTTGTTCCCTGGGTGAGGGCGGGTCCTTACGCTGACCCTGTCAAGACCATTGCGGGGCAACGTGAATCAGATGCAGGGCCTGCTCATCGCGGGCCGCTACCGGCTGGCCGAATCCATCGGCAGTGGCGGCATGGGCCGGGTCTGGCGTGCGCATGACGAGGTGCTGCACCGGTCCGTCGCCATCAAGGAGTTGACGGCCGCCCTCTACGTCTCCGAGAGCGAGCAGGCGATCCTGCTGGCGCGCACCCGGGCGGAGGCCAGGGCGGCAGCGCGCATCAACCACTCTGCGGTCGTCACGGTGCACGACGTGCTGGAGCACGACGGCCGCCCGTGGATCGTGATGGAGCTGGTCGAGGGCCGCTCCCTGGCCGACGCGGTCAAGGAGGAGGGGCGCGTCGAGCCGCGCGAGGCGGCACGCATCGGCCTCTGGGTGCTGCGGGCCCTGCGTGCCGCGCACACCGCCGGTGTCCTGCACCGCGACATCAAGCCGGGCAACGTCCTCCTCGCCCGCGACGGACGCGTCCTGCTCACGGACTTCGGCATCGCCCAGATCGAGGGCGACACGACCATCACGCGCACCGGAGAGGTCGTCGGGTCGGTCGACTACCTGGCGCCCGAGCGCGTACGCGGCCACGACCCCGGCCCGTCCTCCGACCTGTGGGCCCTGGGCGCGACGCTCTACGCGGCGGTGGAGGGCCGCTCGCCGTTCCGCCGCACCACACCGCTGACCACCATGCAGGCCGTGGTGGAGGAGGAGGCCGCCGAGCTCCGGCACGCCGGTCCGCTCACGCCCGTCATCATCTCCCTGCTGCGCAAGGACCCCAGCACCCGGCCCGACGCGTCCGAGGCGGAGCAGATGCTCGCCGAGGCGGCGGAGGGGCGGCGGCCGAGCGGGGCGCAGGCGTACGTGCGCACGCCGGACGGCGGGG
>NZ_JBEXSH010001190.1:0-2166 GCF_040613555.1 Streptomyces sp. NPDC006265 | reverse complement strand
CAGGAAGCCGTGGCGCTCCCGGACCCAGCGCGGACCCGTCACCGGCTCGCCGGTCGTCAGTTGCGTCCAGGTGCCCTCGGGGACGTAGTACGTGACGTCACCCTCGTCGCTGAACACCGGGGCGACCAGCAGATCCGGGCCGAGCATGTACTGCCGTTCCAGGTGGGCGCACCCCGGGTCGTCCGGGAACTCCAGCACCATGGCCCGCATCATGGGCAGGCCTTCGGTGTGGGCCGTGCGGGCCGTCTCGTACAGGTAGGGCAGGAGGCGGAGCTTCAGCCGGGTGAAGTGGCGGGCCACGTCGACCGACTCCTCGTCGAAGTGCCAGGGGACCCGGTAGGAGCTGCTGCCGTGCAGGCGGCTGTGCGAGGAGAGCAGCCCGAAGGCCAGCCAGCGCTTGAACAGGGCCGGGGTGGGGGTGCCCTCGAAACCGCCGATGTCATGGCTCCAGAAGCCGAAGCCCGACAGGCCGAGGGACAGGCCGCCGCGCAGCGATTCCGCCATCGACTCGTACGTCGCCTCGCAGTCGCCGCCCCAGTGCACGGGGAACTGCTGGCTGCCGGCCGTAGCCGAGCGGGCGAAGAGCACGGCCTCCGCCTCGCCCCGGTGCTTGCGCAGCACCTCGAAGACCGTGCGGTTGTACAGGTACGTGTAGTAGTTGTGCATGCGCTCCGGGTCGGAGCCGTCGGACCAGACCACGTCGAGGGGCACCCGCTCCCCGAAGTCGGTCTTGAAGCAGTCGACGCCCTGCGCGAGCAGGGCCTCCAGCTTGGCGGAGTACCAGTCGCGTGCGGCCGGTGACGTGAAGTCGACCAGGGCCATGCCGGGCTGCCACATGTCCCACTGCCAGACACCGCCGTCCGGACGCCTCAGCAGGTGCCCGAGCGCCTTGCCCTCGGCGAACAGCGGGGAGCGCTGGGCGATGTACGGGTTGATCCAGACGGAGACGCGCAGGTCACGGTCCTTCAGCCGGGTGAGCATGCCCTCCGGGTCGGGGAAGACGCGGGGATCCCACCGGAAGTCGCACCAGTTGTACTCGCGCATCCAGAAGCAGTCGAAGTGGAAGACGGACAGCGGCAGTCCACGCTCCCGCATGCCCTCGATGAAGGAGGTCACCGTCTCCTCGTCGTACGAGGTGGTGAACGACGTCGACAGCCACAGGCCGAACGACCAGGCGGGCGGCAGGGCCGGGCGGCCGGTCAGGGCCGTGTACCGGCGCAGGATGTCCTTCGGGGTCGGGCCGTGGATGACGTAGTACGTCAGCTCCTGCGTCTCCGCGCTGAACTGCACCCGGGAGACCACCTCCGAGGCGACCTCGAAGGAGACCTGGCCCGGGTGGTCGACGAAGACGCCGTAGCCCGCGTCCGTGAGGTAGAACGGCACGTTCTTGTAGGCCTGTTCGCTGCACGTGCCGCCGTCGGACTGCCAGATGTCGACGACCTGCCCGTTCTTCACCAGCGGGCCGAAGCGCTCACCGAGGCCGTAGACGGACGTGCCGACCGTGAGGACCAGCTGTTCGCGCAGGTGGTGCGCGCCGGAGGCGTCCGTCATGATGCCCGCGTTCTTGTGGCCGCTGCTGGTGAGCGTGCGGCCGTGCGCGCGGAACTCGACGTGCCAGGGGCCGCCGCGGGCCAGCCGGACCGACAGGTCGCCGGAGGCCAGGGTCGCGTGCTCGTCGTCGTACGAGATCTCCGCGGAGGTGTCCGACGCCGTGAGCTCGAACTCGGGACCTCGGGGGTCGCCGCCGGTGAAGTGCGTCAGGGTCAGGCCGATGACGTCGGGCATGGGGGTGTGTGCCCGGACGGTGAGGACCGGGCCGGTCATCAGGTCGCCGCGGGAGCGGACGGTCCGGGTCGGGGCGTGGATCTCCAGTGCGGCGCCGGACTCGGTGACTTCGAGGGCCTGGGCCGGGTGGGCCGCGGTGACGCCCTCGCGCAGGAGCCAGTAGCCGTCGGTGAACTTCATGTGGGGGTCCCTACTCTCCCGACGCATGACGTCGAAGCGCTTCGACGATCGAACGTATGCGGGGTGCGTGAGGGCGTCAACGGGGTGCGAGGCAATCGGTGAAGCGATTCGAAGAGCTTCGCAGGGACAATGCCAGGGCCACCGTGGAGTTCCACGCCTTCTTCGAGCGCCACTACGCCGAACTGTCCCGCCTCGCCTATC
>NZ_JBEXSH010001189.1:0-2169 GCF_040613555.1 Streptomyces sp. NPDC006265 | reverse complement strand
GGACGACGCCCGTCCCTGGGCCGACGCCCGACTGCCCGACGGGACCCGGCTGCACGCCGTGCTACCGCCGGTGGCGGTGGGCTGCGCCTGCCTGTCGCTGCGCGTGGTACGGCCGCGAGCCTTCACACTCGACGAGTTGATCAGGGCGGGCACGGTGCCGCCGGGCGGGGACCGCATGTTGCGCGCCCTGCTCGACGCCCGACTGTCCTTCCTGGTCAGCGGTGGTACCGGCACCGGAAAGACCACGCTGCTGAGTGCCCTGCTCGGGCTGGTGGGGCCGGACGAGCGGATCGTCCTCGCCGAGGACTCGGCAGAGCTGCGGCCCGACCACCCGCATGTCGTGCGGCTGGAGACCAGACCCGCCAACCAGGAGGGCGCGGGCCTGGTCACCCTCGAGGACCTGGTGCGCCAGGCACTGCGGATGCGGCCCGACCGTCTCGTCGTAGGCGAGGTGCGCGGGCCCGAAGTGGTGCATCTGCTGGCCGCGTTGAACACCGGCCACGAGGGCGGCTGCGGGACCGTGCACGCCAACGCAGCCGCCGATGTACCAGCCCGGCTGGAAGCGCTCGGCACGGCCGCCGGGCTCGACCGGGCCGCACTGCACAGCCAGTTGGCGGCCGCCCTCTCCGTGGTGCTGCACCTGGTGCGCGACCGGGCCGGACGACGGCGGATCGCGGAGGTGCACGTGCTGGAGCGGGACCCGTCGGGGCTGGTGCGGGCGGTGCCGGCACTGCGGTGGGGAGCGCAGGCGTTCGTGCGCGAGCGGGGGTGGGAGCGGCTGCGGGGGCTGCTCCGGGGCGAGGCGAGCGGGCCCGATGCGGCGGTGACGGAGGGGGCGAGTCATGACGGGGGTGCTTGAGGTGTCGACGGGTGCGACCGCGGTGGAGGGGGTGAGCCATGACGGGGGTGCCTGAGATGTCGATGGGTGCGGCCGTGGTGTGCATGGGTGCGGCCGTCTGGCTGCTGGGCGAGCGTGAGGAGGCGGCGCGGCGGGCGCGGTTGCTGCTCGCGGACGGCGCAACCGTCGGGAGCGGGCCGCCCGGGTGGCGGTGGATGACCGGTGGACTGTGGCGGCTCCGTGGGCGGCTGCGGGCCGAGTGGTGGTCACCGGTGGCCGGGCTGGTGTTGGCGGTGCTCGGGGCGTCGGTGCTGCCGGTCGTCCTCGGGGCGGCCGGGGTGCCGCTGCTGCGGCGGGCCCGGCTGACCGGCGAGGTGCGGCGGGACCGGGAGCGCCGAGCCGACGAGGTGATCGCGTTGTGCGGGGCGCTCGCCGGTGAGGTGCGGGCTGGGCGCCAGCCGGGTGAGGCGCTGCTGCGGGCCGCGCGGGACTGCGGCGGACTCGCGGAGGCGCAGGCGACGGTGCTTGCGGCAGCACGGTTCGGCGGTGACGTGCCGGACGCGCTCGCCACGGCGGCACGGCAACCGGGCGCTGAGGGGCTGCGGGGACTCGCGGCGTGCTGGCGGGTGGCCGTGGACCAGGGTGCGGGGCTCGCGGCCGGGCTCGACCGGCTCGCCGCCGCCCTGCGCGCGGAACGCGATCAACGGTCCGACCTGCGAGCCCAGTTGGCGGGCGCCCGGGCCACGGCGGTGATGCTCGCCGGATTGCCGGCCCTGGGGCTCCTCATCGGCACGGCCCTCGGGGCCGATCCCCTCCACGTCCTGCTGCACACCGGGGCGGGACTGGGCTGTCTGGCGGCCGGCGGGGCGCTGGAGGGCCTGGGGCTGTGGTGGGTGCAGCGGATCGTGCGGGGCGCGGAGGCGGCGGCATGAGCGGAGAAGTTGTCCACAGGCTGGGGGTGACCGTGGGGATCGTGCTGGCCTGCGGATGGCCGGTGCGGTGGCTGCTGGAGGTGCGACGCCGCAGGCGGATGCGCCGGCGGCTGACCGAGCTGTCGGGGGTACGGGAAGCGGCGGTCCCTGCCCTGAGGCCGGCCGTGCGGGGGCTCGCGCGGACGTGGCTGGCGCCGATGGGTGTGGCGTGCGCCGGATGGGTGCTGGTCGGAGGCCTCGCCGGGGCCGCAGTGGGCCTGGCCGGCGCGGTGGGGGTGTGGCGGTGGCAGCTGAGGCAGGAGACGGTCGGCGCGGGCCAGGGGGCACCCGGGCCAGGCGGCGATGCAGGGCGTGACGTGCAGCCGCCCGTCCGGCCGCACGGTGGACACCCAGAAGATC
>NZ_JBEXSH010001188.1:0-2170 GCF_040613555.1 Streptomyces sp. NPDC006265 | reverse complement strand
GTGAGAGGGAAAGCCGCAGGCCACACCTCTCAAATCCGAATGCCGTGCTGTGGGTTTTTTCTTCATCACTCGCGACGGTGGAGTGGAGATCTCGACGAGCTGATCGCGGGCGTGGAACCCGAGCGCGAGCTGGTCGTGCGGGACTACGTCCCCGAGCCCACGGCCAAACGCTCCCGCACGGTCGACGAGGCCCTCGCCGAACTCGACGCCCTCACCCACGCCGAGCTTCTCGAACTGTCCACGGTGGCCCGGGCGTTGGGCTACACCGGCGCGCCCGAGACGCTGGACTCGGCGGTGTCCCCGCGCGGCTTCCGCCTCCTCGCCAAGGTGCCCCGGCTCCCCGGCGCGATCATCGACCGCCTGGTCGAGCACTTCGGCGGACTGCAGAAGCTGCTCGCCGCGAGCGTCGACGACCTCCAGACGGTGGACGGCGTGGGCGAGGCCCGGGCCCGCAGCGTCCGCGAGGGGCTGTCACGGCTGGCGGAGTCGTCGATTCTGGAGCGGTACGTCTAGTGCCGCGGCAGGCAACGTTCGCCCCGTCACGACGCCCGGCACGCTCCCCCGAGCTCTCGACTCCGCTCGAGCAGGGGGCACCCCCACTCGCCGCACCGGCCGAAACCCCGAGTATGTCCAGTACGAGGGCTTCCGGCCGGCACGCCGAGAGCACGCACCAAACGCCGCTCCTCAACGGGCAAACGTTGCCTGCCGCGGCACTAGCGGGTGGTGGGACACCGGCCGGACGCCTGAGGGCGGCACCGGGGAGGGGTGCCGCCCTCGGGCGTTCTCTCGGGCGTTGCGGCTCTAGTCGGCCGAGAGCACGAACGACGTCTGCACCTTCGCAAAGCCCGGAGCCTTGGCTTCCACCAGGTACGTGCCCGACCCGGCCGAGCCCGCGGGAGGCGTGGCGCACTCGGGGGTGCTGGGCTTGCGGTCCCACTTCACGGTGTAGGTGATACCGCTGTCGGCGGCGACCCGGTACAGCTGGTGCGCGGCGGCCTTGGGACAGTCCTTGGAGGACCAGTAGTCGTCGTCGCTGGTCGCCGGGGCGATCGTGAACACCGCGTTCTTCGGCCCGAGATCGATCTTGCAGTCGCTGCCGGAGACGTTCCGCGCGGTCAGCAGGAACGTGGGCGTCTGCTCGGGGTCGTAGGTGTTGTGGCGGCTGCGCAGGCTGAACTTCACCGCGCTCGCGGTGCAGTTGGGCAGGGTGGAGCCGGCCGGCAGTGTGTCGCCCGCGCCCACACCGCCCGCGGCGGTACCGTTCCCGGAGCCGCCGGTGCCGCCCGCCCCCTCGGAACCGCCCGAGCCGCCGGACCCGGAACCGTCGCCGGATCCCGAGCCGGAACCGTCATCGGAGCCGCCTCCCGAGCCGTTCCCGGAGCCGTCCCCCGAGCCGCCGGAACCCTCGTCCCCCGACTCGTCGCGTCCGCCCGGCGCTTGACTGATGGCAGGGCCCGAACTCGACGGGCCGGGCACGATGGAGGGCGCGGGATTCTTGCCGTTGGCGCCGTTGTCGCCGTCCTTGCCGCCTCCGCCGCCCATGGTCACGATCCAGAGGGTCAGCAGCGCCAACACGGCGACCACAGACACCAGTACGACCCTCCGACGCCAATAGATGGAGGAGGGAAGCGGCCCGACCGGATTGCGCAGAGATCCCACGGCGCAAACCTTACGAGAGATCGGGGCGTTCGCCCGTCCCACCCGCCGCTCGGAGCGACAACTTTTCCGGATCATCATCCCGGAAATCACGTTCCCACCCTGGTCTTTCATCGGGCACGGGACGCGGTGATCGCAGGGTGTGACGATACCGATCCGCTCCTCACCGTCCGTGACGACGGGCAGGGCAACCCCGATACGGGTACGGCGCGGGGCCGGGGCCTGCATTCCCGTGCCGGTGCGGCGCTCTTCTCCTCCCGCGAGACGCCCGCGCGCCCCCGAGCCGCGCCGCGCGGCGCACGGCCGGTAGCCAAGGCCCCCGCGCCGCTCGCCGGAACGCCCACGCGCCGCACGGCAGTTCACCGGCCGACCGGGGGGGAACTTTCCCCGGCGGCGGGGCCGTCGGGGTGGCAGCGGAGGTCGAGGCGGCGCCCCGCCGACGACCAGCCGCACGAACAGAGACCTGCCTATCTTCGGGTTACCGCCCCGGTCGGGAGGCGGTGTGCCCGATACG
>NZ_JBEXSH010001187.1:0-2176 GCF_040613555.1 Streptomyces sp. NPDC006265 | reverse complement strand
CATCAGCAAATTGCACCGCCTGATCAGGACACGCCCCGGTCGAAATTCACATGGATGGTTTTTGTCTGCTTTATTTGACAGACGGGCTCGCACCTACGAAAGTCGTAGGTGCGAGCCCTTCTGACCTGGTGCCCCCGGCAGGATTCGAACCTGCGACACCCGCTTTAGGAGAGCGGTGCTCTATCCCCTGAGCTACGAAGGCAGTGGCAGTGGACGCAAGCAGCGACGTGCCTGTGGTCTGGGAGGACCACAGGCGTCAGCGTACCGGATGTGGGTCGGGCCGGTGTGGGGGTCAGGTCAGGGGGACGTGGGTGAAGCGGGCCGCTGTGTGGAGGTCCGTCTGGATGCGGGCCGCCGTGGCCGTCAGTTCCGGGACGAGGTCCGTCACGCACTCCCTCGGGGTGCGGCGGCTCGCGTGCATCGCTGTGTTCAGGGCCGCCACCACCCGGCCCGAGCGGTCGCGGATCGGGACCGCGATCGAGCGGAGGCCTTCTTCCAGTTCCTCGTCCACCAGGGCGTAGCCCTGCGCGCGGACCGAGGTCAGGACCCCTTCGAGGGTGTGTTTGTCCGTGATCGTGTGGGCGGTGAGCGGCGGTAGGTCCTTGGCCCCTCGGATTCCCTCGGACGCGTCCGCCAGCAGGACCCTGCCCAGTGCCGTCGCGTATGCCGGCAACCGCGTGCCGACCGTGATGTTCACGCTCATCACCCGGGCCGTGGCCACCCGGGTCGTGTACTGGATCTCCTCGCCGGAGTCGGACAACACCGCCAGTGACGTCGATTCGTGGATGCGGGACGTCAGGTCGGCCAGGTGCGGCTGGGCGATCTCGGGGAGGGAGGTGCGGGACAGGGGAGGGAAGCCGAGGGAGAGGACCCGGGGGGTCAGCGTGAAGGTGCGGCCCGCCGCGGCGACCAGGCCCAGGTGTTCGTAGGTGATCAGGGCCCGGCGGGCCGTCGCCCGGGCCAGGCCCGTCGCCTGGGACACCTCCGTGAGGGTCAGCGCCGGCCTCCCCTCGCCGAAGGCCGTGAGGACCGTCAGGCCCCGGGCCAGGGATTCGATGAACTCGCGGCCCAGCTGCTGCTTGGACGCGCCCGTCCAGAGCGCCAGGTCCGACGGGGGCGGGCCGGGCTCGGGGGGTGGGGCGGCGTGGAGTTCGCGTTCCATCGCCCGTACCGCGGACCGCAGCCTCGGCAGCAGCGTCGTCCGCAGGTTGTGTGCGGTGTGGCGGCTCGTGTGGCTGACCACGCTCGCCACGCTCACGATCCGGCCGCCCGGGCCGGGGGAGCGGACCGGTACCGAGATCGCCACCAGGCCCGGCTCGATGAGCTGGTCGTCCAGGGACCAGCCGTTCGCCGACGCCTCCCGCGTGCGATGTGTGAACGTCTCGTCCTCCCTCGCGCCCCCTCCGCGCGTGCGGGGCGGTACGGCCCTGAAGGACAGGTCCCTCGGGTCCGCCGCCCTGCGCTCCCGCCAGCGTTGCCAGTCCGCGGCCGTCCACTGCGTCGCGAACAGCGGCCCGGGTGCGGTGCGTTCGGCGGGGAGCAGGTCGCCGATGCGGAAGCTGAGGGACATCGCGCGGCGGCGCGTCGCCTGGTGGATGAAGCGGATGCCGTCGCGGTCGGCGACCGCGAGGGAGACCGACTCGTCCAGTTCGTCGGCCAGGGCGTCCGCGTGCGGGGAGAGCAGGGCGGGCAGGCGCAGGGCCGACATGTAGGCGTTGCCCAGTTCCATCAGGCGGGGGGACAGGTGGACGTCCCGGCCGTCGAAACGGACGTAGCCCATGCGGGCGAGCGTGGCGGTGACGCGGTCGACCGTGGAGCGGGCCAGGCCGGTGGCGCGTTCCAGGCCGCTCAGGCTCAGCGCTCCGTCCGCCTCCGTCAGCTCCCGCAGCACCGTGATGCCGCGGATCAGGGGAGTGACCGCCTCGGCGGGGACCCCTCTCTGCGCGGCCGATCCGCCCGTCCCAGCGGCTGATCCGCCGGGCCTTTTAGTCGAACCGCCCGTCCCAGCGGCCGATCCGCCGGGCCTTTTAGTCGAACCGCCCGTCCCAGCGGCCGATCCGCCGGGCCCGCCGGCCGATCCGCCGGGCCCGCCAGCCGGGTCGTCCGCCCCGCCGCCCGAGTCACCCGTCCCAGCGGCCGGGTCGCCCCTCCGCGTGGCCGACGCGGTCGTTTCCCC
>NZ_JBEXSH010001186.1:0-2179 GCF_040613555.1 Streptomyces sp. NPDC006265 | reverse complement strand
AAGGAGTCGGCAGGGCAACGTGGCGCATACCGCCATGTCTGGTAACGGAACGACCGCCGGTGACGATCCCCCAGCGAGCGCGGCCGCGGTCAGGCCGGACTCGGCATCGTCCTCTTCGTCGGTCGGGACCGAGTCGTCTTCCGGCTTCTCCTCCTCGTCCGGGCCGTCGCCGAGCGCGGCGGCGGACAGGCCGGAGCTGGCCTCGTCGTCGTCGGGCGCCGCCGGGGAGTCGTCGTCCCGCTCGCCGAGCACTTCGCCGAGGACCGTTTCGAAGTCCTGCTCCGGCTCGGTGGTGTCCCACACCTCGGCACCCAGCGCGGACGCCTCCTGCGGGTCGCCGTCGTCCTCAGCAGGCTCGGGCACCTCCCAGCCGGTGGGCTCGCCTGCGGAGTTGCTGTCGGCGTCCTCGTCGGGCTGTTTGTCGGGGGCGGGGGAGCCCGCGACCGCGGGGGACAGAGCGCTGCCGTCCTGCTCTTCCTCCCAGCCGTCGCCGCTTCCGCTGTCGGCCGGGTCATCGTCGGGCGTCAGGGCGGGGGAGAAGGCGGTGAAGGCCGGCAGAGCGGTCGCCAGGCCGCTTCCCTGCGTGGCGACCGCGGTGGTCACTGCGGGGGCGGCGGTGGTCTCCGGAGCGAGCGCAGAGTCCTCGCCCACCGGGACGGTGGAGCGGGGGCCGTTGGTGTCGGCCGGTCCGGTGTGTCCCGTCCACGCCGGCGGGGGGACGTCGTCGGTGCGGCTGGAGGTGGCGATCAGCTGGACGAGCCGGTCGTAGGAGTCGGCATCCAGGTGCTGGAGCTTGACCGCGAGGTCCAGGTCGGGCAGTTCGACGAGGGTGCCGGGCTGGGCGGGCAGGGTCCAGGCGCCGGGCAGGTCGAGTTCGCCGCCCGCGGCGGTGACGACCGCGACCGAGGTGCGGGGCCGGGAGGCGAGGAGGTCCTCGAGCTCGGCGGCCGCCGGGCCTGTGGGCGGGGCGGTGGCGATGAGGATGCGGGGGATCCAGGTGTCGCCGCCGTCCTCGCCCAGCCGGGCGGCCCGAAGGTGGTCGTGGCCGCCGTCGGCGAGGGCCTGGCGCTGGAAGGCGTCGTGCGCCTGGAGGTCGGTGGTGGCCGGGCCGAGGTCTGTGTGGTGCTCGATCTGGTCGGGGTAGAGGTGGTGCAGGTCGCTGCCGGCACCGGCGAGGACGATCTGCGTGTCGGGCGCCAGCCGGGAGGAGGCGAGTTCGACGGCCAGGGCGAGCATGACCGCGCGGACGTCGGCCGGGCTGCCGGCCAGGCGCAGCAGGCCGATGGCCTCCAGGTTGACCAGGACCGTGTCGCCGTCCTCGGTTTCGCCCAGGCTCACCAGGGCCGGGTAGGGCACGGTGATGTCGGCGGCCTCGTCCTCGTCGAGGAGAGCCGTGCCGCGGGCGGGGCACACCCACACCGTCGGCTTGTTCTCGTGCTCGGTGAACGGCGCGACGGGCGGGGTGACGGCGGCCAGGTGGAGCTCGATGCCGCGCGCGGTGATGCGCATCGCCTCGACCTCGGGCAGAGGCCGGCCGGCCTGACGGCAGTTGGCGGCCAGGGTGCGCAGGGCGCGGTCGGCGAGCGCGGCGCCGGTGATGTCGGACGCCACGCGCAGTTGCTTCTCGAAGTCGGCGGTCGCACCGGAGGGCATCGGGATGCGCCGCTTGGGGCGCCGGCGGCGCTGCTGGCGCGCACGACGGGCCGCGATGACCGCGAGGACGGCCGCGGCCAGGATGCTGCCCGCCGCGGCGATCGTCTGCACGCTCTGGTCACCGCTGTCGGCGGCCTCCGCGGTGTCGTGCGCCTCAGGCGCCTGGGTGGGCGTGCCGTGCTGCTCCCGCTCGCGGTCGGGTGCCGGGTCCTGCGCGGGCGGCTGCTCGGTCGGCTGTCCACCGTCCTGGCTGTCCTTGTCCGAGCCCTGGCCGGGGGTCTGGGCCGTCTCGCCCTTCTCCCCCTGGTCGGCGCCCGGGCCCGGCTTTTCCTGGGCGGGCGGCTGTGTCTGCTCGGCGCCGGGCCGCTCCTCGGCCTTGCCCTGGTCGGCGGGCTGCTCACGCGGAGGCTGCGCCTGGTCCGGCTTCGAGTCGCTTGGGTCGCTGCCGGCCGCGGCGGGGATCTTCAGCTCCCAGCCGGGGTAGATCTCGTCGGGGTCGCCGAGGGCGCGCCCGTCGTCCTGCTTC
>NZ_JBEXSH010001185.1:0-2179 GCF_040613555.1 Streptomyces sp. NPDC006265 | reverse complement strand
GGCTGGAGGACTTGATGCTCGGCACGACGGTCGCCGGCCGGTACCGGCTGCAGGAGACGATCGGCCGTGGAGGCATGGGCACCGTGTGGCGCGCCGAGGACCTCCACGAGAACCACGACGTGGCCGTAAAGATCATTCCGGTGGGGGAGGGGGATCCGGCGCGGGAAGCGACCTTCCGCCGCGAGGCACAGGTCGCCACGCGCCTGGCCCACCCGAACGTCGTCGCCGTCCGGGACCACGGCAGCGCCGACCTCGACGGCCACCGGATCCTCTTCCTGGCCATGGACCTCGTCGAAGGCCGCCCGCTGAACACGCTCACCGGCCGCCCGATCCCGCTGCCCGAGGCCCTGACCTGGATGATCCAGATCAGCCAGGCCCTGCAAGCCGCCCACGACCGCGGCATCGTCCACCGCGACCTCAAGCCGTCCAACATCCTCCTCGACCAGGCCTGCGGCAGCGCCGCGAAGCTGTGCGACTTCGGCATCGCGCGCTTGGCAGAGGCCACCCACCACACCCTGACCGTGACGGGCCTCGCCATCGGCACCCCCGCCTACATGTCGCCCGAGCAGGCCCGCGGTGACACCACCTTGGGCGCACCCAGCGACCTCTACTCGCTCGGCTGCCTCCTCCACGAGCTGCTCACCGGCCGGGCCCCCTTCACCGGCGTCGGCTGGCAGGTCCTCAACCAGCACCTCAACGACGCGCCGGCCCCGCTCTCCGCCCTGCGCCCCGGTGTTCCCCGCGAGCTCGAGCAGCTGGTCCTGGAGCTCCTCGACAAGAACCCCGCCCACCGGCCAACCGCGGCCGACACCCGCACCCGGCTCACCCGGCTCCACACCGAGCTGGCCTCCTTCGCTGACGCACCCACCGCGACAGCACCCCGGCACCCGCCCACACTGGTCGACGCCACAACCTCCGCCGACGCCGCCGTCCTCCACCGTGAACCGGGTGCCCGCGCCACCACGGTGTGCGCGGCCGGCCTGACCGCGGCCGCCGTCACTGGCGTCCTCTCACTCACCACCGCCCTGCCGACGCCTTGGACAACCGGCGTCGGCACGCTCGCCGGGCTGCTGCTCGCCGTCCTCTACCTCCTCGACCCGCCCCAGCCGCCGCACGCCGGGCGCCTGAGGATCACCACGGCCGCCCTCATGACCCTCCTGCTTCTCACCGGCGGCGCGGCGCTCACCGTCCTCGTCACCGACTTCTCCCTGTGGGCGGCCGCCCTGCCCATCAGCGTCCTCGGCGGCCCCGTCCTGGTCGCCTGCGCCACCGGAGTGCGCCGCCTGATCGAGCACACGCTCCACCGCACGGCCTGGCACAGCGACCTCACGACGACCGCCGGCGCCCTGCAGACCACCACCGTGCTGATCGTCGCCCACCACGCCGGCCTTCCGCCCCTCACCCTCGCAGCCGTCACCGCCGTGCTGTGGCCAGCCACAGCGCTTCTCACCGCAGTCCTCACATCTCGCCGAACCCACCGCGCCCCTCACCCGGCAGCCCGGACGGAAGCCACCGAACTCCGGCGTGTCACCCGACCCCGAGCCGCCGTTACCCCCACATGAACGACGCCACCACCGTCTCCGGCGAGACCATTCCCGGCCCCGTGATCGACCAGCTCCTGGCCACCGTCGCCTGCGCCGACGGTGCACGCGCCATCGCCCACACCACCCTCACCGAGGAAGCGGCCTACACGTACGGCCTTGCCTACGGGCTGTCCGGCGGCCGCGACCTCGACCACGACGCCCACAGCGCCGGGATCGGCAACCTCCTCGGCCACGCGGTGCCGGCGGCCGTCGCCTTCGCACTGCACCACCTCGGTGCCCTCCTGCCCGACCTGACCACCGAACAGTGGGAGCGCCTCGATGCCGCCGCCACCAGATTGCACCTGAAGATCTGCGAGGACCTGACTGGAGCGAACGGCACCGGCGACGAACCCTGCGCCCCTGCCGATGCCGTGAACTGAGCCCGGTCGGCCCGGCGAAGCGACGGGCGTGCAGCACACCCCGCCGGCGGCAAGGCCGCGGTCGGCGCCGATGTCAGTGGCCGCCTCTATGCTGCGCCGCACAGCGAGGCACGACCCCGCTCACCCCTTCACGAGCCTCGAAGTGCTTCGCGGCGTTGTCGTAGACCTCGTCCGGCACGAACCCTCCCCCAGAGCCGAAAGCCTGGGACGTCGGTG
>NZ_JBEXSH010001184.1:0-2187 GCF_040613555.1 Streptomyces sp. NPDC006265 | reverse complement strand
CCTCCGCGCGAAGTCCACGCCGAGTACGACAAGTTGCGAATCGCCGCGTGAAATCAACGGTCAGAAGCCTGTCCGGGAAACACGAGGCCCCTCAGCCCGCGGCGAGCACGCCATCCTGGAAGAGATCAAGACCATCGCTGCCGGCCGGATCACGATCGTGGTGACCCACCAGCTGGTCAATACCAAGATCGCCGACCGGATCATCGTGATGGAGCACGGCCGGATCGCCGAACACGGGACCTACGACGAACTCGCTTACGGCGGTGGCCTGTTCGCCGAACTTCTGGCCCTGTCCACCGACCGCTGACCCAACTACGTCGCGCCCCGGCCCCGGGGCGCGACGACCCCACCACTTGCCCGCCGTACGGATGGAGGATTCCGTGACCGCACCAGCCGTTACCACGACCACGGCGGCGCTGCTCGTCAGCGCGGACGGCCGCTACCTGCTGCATCTGCGGGACGCGAACAAAAACATCTGCAGCGCCGGACAGTGGTCCCTGCCCGGAGGCCATCCCGAACCCGGCGAAAGCCTCGACGACACGATCGCCCGCGAACTGATGGAAGAGGCCGGCCTGCACATCCCCGACCTCGTCCCGCTCGCCGTCGTCGAGGACATCGACGCCGACGACCGGACCACCAGCCGGGTCCAGGTGTACACCGGGACGTGGGACGGCGACCCCGCCCTGCTGCCCCTCACCGAGGGGATCATGCTGCGCTTCACCGATGCCGAGCAGATCCCGTATCTGACCATGGACCCGGCACCACAGCCGTCATCCGCCACCACCAGGAGGGTCGACGCCCAGACGGTGATGCCGCCGACGCGTTGCCGGTGCTGCGCCTACGCGATGCCGACACGAAGACGGTGCCGAACGTTATCGGCGTCCATCTGTACCTGGAACGGGACGGCGAGATCCTGCTCGGGTTGCGGCATCCCGACTCCGCCTACGCGCCCCTGGAGCACCACTTCCTGGCCGTTCATTAGGCAAGTCACTTGTCGGAATCAAGGCTGTCGGATTGCATACGGACCGGCGCCAGCATTGGTGCAGCCGCCAACCGAGCCCACGCGAAGCTGGCCACCCTCGCGATACGGACGTCGGCTATTCTGCGATCCGCGTCGGGCATCCGAAACGGAGGCGGCGCCACTACGCGGACGCTGCACCCGTACGCGGTCGAGTTGCGGCGACGCGCAAGCTGTCCTCCGCAGATGCGTCGGATTCACGGCAGCCGTCGGCTGCCATACGAATGGGGTGGGGATTGTCCAGTCATCGACTGTCCAAAAAGGGCCGCTACATCGCCTGGGCGACGACGGGTGTTGTCGTCACTGCGGGCGCCGGAATCGCAGCACAGACATCCATGGCGGCCACCGTTTGGCCCGCGCAGAAGACCTACACCGGTCGGGCGTTCGATACGTGCACTGCGCCCTCCCTCGCGGCGATGAAAGCGTGGAACACGAAGTTTTACGGCGCCGCCGCTGTCTACATCGGCGGCAAGAACCGTGGCTGCGCCCAGCCCAACCTGACCAAGTCCTGGGTGAAGTCGGTCAACTCCACAGGCTGGAAGCTCATACCGCTCTACGTCGGCGCGCAGCCGCCCTGCCAGACGAGCGCGAACCCGGAAAGGTTCACTGCTTCCACGGCGGCCTCCGTCGGTGCGAGTAACGCGAGGGACGCGGTCGCCAAGGCATCAGCCCTCGGGATGAAGGCCGGCAGTCCGATCTACCTGAACATGGAGTCGTACGACATCACCGACAAGGCGTGCAACGACGCCACTCTCACCTACGTGCGTTCCTTCACCAAAACGCTGCGGAACGCGACCTACCGCGGCGGCCTCTACGGCTTCAGCAGCTCCAGCGCCAAGGCCGTCGCCACCGCCCCGAACAAGACGGACCTGCCAGGTAACCTCTGGTACGCGCTGTGGGACAAGAAGAACACGACCACCACCGACTGGCCGTGGAACCCCGCTCAGTACACCAACCACAGCCGCGGCCACCAGTACATGGTCAACAGCAGAGAGACGCGAGGCGGATACACCATCACAGTCGACCGCAACGCCTGGGACGCCCCTGTCGCCATCATCGGCTGAGAAGCTTCCACTAGGGAGCGTATTCGGTTGTGATCATCAGGTGGTCCGGGTGAGCTCTCTGAGCCAGATCATCGAGGCGCGCAGATGAAGGCCGGCGAGGTAGCT
>NZ_JBEXSH010001183.1:0-2189 GCF_040613555.1 Streptomyces sp. NPDC006265 | reverse complement strand
TCGCGGTGATGCTGGAGCTGGCCACCGCGGAGCCGGCGCTGCGGCGCTACCGCGTCTGACGTCTCACAGCGCACCGCGCCGGTGCAGTGTGTACTGCTCCATCAGCTTCCCCCGGGTCATCTCCAGCCGGTGCGCGAGCACCTCGGCGACGTTGCGCACCAGCATCACCCCGAGCTCCGAGTCCTCCTCGCACAGCTTCAGTACGGCCCCCGCGTCGAACTCGTAGGCCCGCACCGGGCTGAAGGCCACCGCGCCGAAGTCCCAGGTGTACGGCGGAAACAGCCACGACCAGCCGAGCAGGTCGCCCGCGCCGAGACTGGCCACGGTCACCCGCTGCAAGGAGTTCACCTGCTGGTCCAGGGAGACGGCGCCGGAGCGGATGACCCAGAAGCGGTCGGCCGGGCCGTCCGCCTCGAAGATCCGGGCGTCCTCGGGGAAGGACACCTCCCGGGCGAGCGTCATCAGGCGCTGCCGCTGGGGCGGAGGCAGGGCGGTCAGGAGTTTGATCGCTTTGGTCATGCGGAGCTCCTCGCCGGGCGGTCGACTGCGGTGCTGTCCCTAAGCCCATTTCAGCCGCTGCCGGGGCCTTGGGCACCTCGGCGTACGAGACTTCTTGCGACGGACCGTCCGGGCATGAAAAAGCCCTGGCTGGACGGGGGAGACCAGCCAGGGCCGTATGGCGGTGATGCACGGAGGACCAGGGGTCGACTCCGTCACCACGTATGATGAACGGTAAACCATCTAGGCGCTCTGCGCGCCTCCGGGACCCGGTTGCGTGACCCGTTTCACTTCCAGGGCTTCCAGAACCGGTACTCGCGTGTGGTCGGCAGTCATGCGCTGCCGGGTTCCCGGGGTGTGCCCCCGCAATCCGGTCCCGCCCGCCCGGGCGCCGGCCCGTGCCCGGTCAGTCCGCCGGGACGTGTTTGCCCGGAGTCACGATCTCGTCCAGCACCCGCAGCACCGCCTCGTAGGACATCTGCCGCACGGTCGCGTCCCGTGCCCCCTGCGGGTCGGTCGCGTCCAGCTCCTCGCTCCTGGTCCGCCACGTCCGCTCCTCCTGCACCGCGCACTCCCTCGCACGCCGGATACGCCGCAGCAGCTCGTCGGAATCCACCACATCGGTCATGCACCCCGCGTACCCGCCCAACGGCCGGAAATGGCACCGGCCCGCGACCGTTCGAGGTGTTTTCGGGTCTTCCGGCCGCAGTGGAGGTTTGCAGGTGCGGGGAGAGGTGAGCCGAAGGGTGAGACCGCGGCGCTCGCGCGGTGCGCCCCCGAACGCCGTGGCAGGCCGAGCAAGAGCAGTGGGTCCGTGAGCTCCGGGCAGGCACCCGGTGGGGCGGCCACGGTACGCGGTCGGACCCGGTATCCCTCTGTGCTGTCAGGAGCTGCAGAATGTGCGAGGAGCACATGATCGAATCCTTGTTCGAGTCGCCCGGCGCCCACCGGGCTCGGCCGTGCAAACCGGCCGAGGCGCGCCGGGCGGTGGAGCGGGCCGTGGCCGAACGCTGCCGCGCCACCCACACCCGGTGCGACACGGACGGCCTGTCCGACGCGCTGCTCGTCGTCTCGGAACTGACGACCAACGCCATCCTGCACGGTGGTGGTGTCACCGACTTCCAGGTGGACGTCGACGGCCCCGGTGTGCGCGTCTCGGTGAGCGACCGCAGTGACGCGCTGCCCGTGACCATGCCGCACACCGACCCGCCCGGACGGCTGCGGCACGGCGGCCACGGCTGGCCCATCGTCTGCCGGCTCTCTCGGGACGTCCGGGTGTCGGACCTGCCCGCCGGGGGCAAGTGCATCACCGCCGTCGTGCCCCTGGCCTGACCGCCCCGTGAGTGGTGCCCGACAGATTGCACTGCAAAGTGGAGTTTGTTCCCCCGGGGGCAGGGCAGACGCAATCTCGTGCTTCGGACCGGAGGCGCGCCAGCGGGAGCGGCATGACTGCCCCGGAGGCCGTCCAGGCGCATCCGGGCAGCGTCCTTCCCGCGGTCAGTCCCTGAAACCACCGTTCAGGAGCGAATCCGCATGCTCATCGAAACGCCCACCCATCGCCCCGGCACGCCCGAAACGACGACCACCGCTTCCCGGAGGCGTCACGACGACGCCCCGGACACCGCCGCCCTGTTCACCCGGATGGCGGAGCTGGAGGAAGGCCCCGAGCGGGAGGCCGTCCGCGACGAACT
>NZ_JBEXSH010001182.1:0-2194 GCF_040613555.1 Streptomyces sp. NPDC006265 | reverse complement strand
CCTGCACCATCGTCGGCGCCGTGGTGACGTCGGGCCTGCTGATCGTCGGCTGGGTCGGCGACAGCCGCGCCTACTGGGTCCCGGTCGACCGCAGCGCTCCCCCCGCCCGGCTCACCGAGGACGACTCGTGGGCCGCGCAGATGGTCGCCGCCGGCCTGATGAACGAGGCCGAGGCCTACGCCGACGAACGCGCCCACGCGATCACCGGCTGGCTCGGGGCGGACGCCTACGAACTGGAACCGCACACCGCCGCGTTCAAGCCGGACCGGCCCGGAGTGGTGGTGGTCTGCACGGACGGCCTGTGGAACTACGCGGAGGCGGCCGAGGACATGGCGCGGGTCGTCCCGCTCGACGCCGCCGTGCATCCGCTGCACAGCGCCCGCGTGCTCCTCGGCCATGCGCTCGACGGCGGGGGCCACGACAACGTAACAGTGGCGCTCGTGCCGTTCCCGGCCGTGCCCCAGGGGGCAGGATCGGCCTGAGGCCACGTCGAGGGAATCGGCCTGAGGCCACGTCGAGGGACGCCTCGGCGGACCGGAGGGAGCCGGTCCGCCTACTGCTCATCACCCCGCCGCGGCGGGGGCTTTGAAGGGGGATCGAAGCAGGCATGGCCAATTTCTCGAAGTCGAACGTGCCCCGGTTCTCGGTGGACGTCTACCAGAACGAGTACCTGCCGGAGGGCGCCGGCGAGGTCAACGCCATCGTCACGGTGACGGCGACCGGCGGCGGCACGATCGGCAGCGCGGTCGCGTCGCCCCACCTCTACTCGCCCGGCCAGGGCCCGTCCGCGGCCGTGGCGATCATGGTCGACTGCTCGGGGTCGATGGACTACCCGCCGACCAAGATGCGCAACGCCCGCGACGCGACGGCCGCGGCGATCGACACCCTGCGCGACGGGGTGCACTTCGCGGTGATCGGCGGGACGCACGTGGCGAAGGAGGTCTACCCGGGCGGCGGGCGCGTCGCGGTCGCCGACGCCACCACCCGCGAGCAGGCCAAGCAGGCGCTGCGCTCGCTCAGCGCCGGCGGCGGCACGGCCATCGGCACCTGGCTGAAACTCGCCGACCGCCTGCTCTCCTCCGCAGACGTCGCGATCCGGCACGGCATCCTGCTCACCGACGGCCGCAACGAGCACGAATCGCCCCAGGACCTGAAGGCCGCGCTCGACGCCTGCGCCGGGCGCTTCACGTGTGACGCGCGCGGCGTGGGCACCGACTGGGAAGTGAAAGAAGTCACAGGGATCGCCTCGGCCCTGCTCGGCACCGCCGACATCGTCGCCGATCCGGCCGCGCTCGCCGCCGACTTCACGCAGATGATGGAGATGGCGATGGGCAAGGAGGTCGCGGACGTCTCCCTGCGGCTGTGGACCCCGGTCGACACGACCGTGAAGTTCGTCAAGCAGGTCGCGCCGACGGTCGAGGAGCTGACCGGCCGACGCACCGAGGCGGGCCCGCGCGCCGGCGACTACCCCCTTGGTTCCTGGGGAGACGAGTCCCGTGACTACCACGTCTGCGTCGAGGTCCCGGTCGCGACCATCGGGCAGGAGATGCTGGCGGCCCGGATCTCCCTGGTCGTTCCGCAGCCCGACGGCAGCGCCCAGAACCTCGGCGCGCAGGGCCTGGTGCGGGCCGTGTGGACGGACGACATGGTCGCCTCGACGTCGATCAACCCTCAGGTCGCCCACTACACGGGGCAGGCCGAACTGGCACAAGTCATCCAACAGGGTCTGGATCTTCGCAAGTCGGGCGATATGGATGGAGCAACGGCCAAACTAGGCCGGGCCGTTCAGCTCGCGAGTGCCTCCGGGAACGCCGATACTGCGAAACTGCTTGCGAAGGTGGTGGACGTGGTCGATGCCGCGACCGGTACTGTGCGACTGAAGGCGAAGGTCGCGGAGGCTGACGAGATGACGCTCGAAACCCGCTCCACCAAGACCGTTCGCGTCAAGAAGTGACCTGGAAGAGATCGAAGGAGGGACGCGCCGACATGCCGACCTGCCCGAACGGACACCAGTCGGGTTCCGACGACTGGTGCGAGGTCTGCGGTCACCGCATGGCGGGTGCCGTGCCTCCGCCTCCTCCCCCGCCGCCGCCCGGCGGCTACGGTTTCCCGCCCCCGGCCGGCCAGGGTGGCCGCGGCTGCCCCGGCCAGCCCGCCGGTCGTCGGCGGCTCCTTTTCGGCGTGTCCAACGGGG
>NZ_JBEXSH010001181.1:0-2194 GCF_040613555.1 Streptomyces sp. NPDC006265 | reverse complement strand
GTCTTCCGCATGTCCACGGCCCCGGAGCAGCTCGTGCCCGGGAAGGCTCGCCGGTGCGCGGGCCCCGGGAAGGCCCCTCTGGTGCACGCGCCCCGGACGCCTCAGTGGGTCAGCGGAGGGCGCGGCGGCTGCGGGGTGTCCCCCGGCTCGTCCCTGATGACCTCGCCTTGGACGACCTTGCCGTCGGGCTGGTGCATACGGGCCTGCTGGAAGGCGCCGCCGAGGGTGCCCGGGCGGGCTTCCCGGAGCTTGCGCTCGAAGGTGCGCTCCGCCGAACGGCTCACGAGTTTCTGGACCGGCGGCAGCAGCAGGAGCAGGCCCACCGCGTCCGAGGCCAGGCCGGGGATCATCAGGAGCAGACCGCCCAGCATCATCAGGCCGTTGCCCTCGCTGCCGGGTCGGGCCGCGTCGGGCATCACCCCGCTCTGCTGCTGTTGCAGCGCCTCGGAGAGCTTGCGGAAGGCCCGCCGGCCGGCCCGCTTGATGACGACCGAGCCGGCCACGAGGCCCGCCAGCAGGACGAGGAAGACCACCAGCCCGCTGGTCGCCCCCGCGACCAGCGTGAGCAGCCAGATCTCCAGCACGAGCCACACGGCGACGCCGAGCGGCAGGAACGTACGCAGCCGGGAGCGCTTGGGCCGGGCAGGGGGCAGCGGGGTCTGAGCGCCAGTCGTCATGCGTCCAGTGTGCCTGGCCCCGGCTCAGCACGGGATAAGGCCACCATCAGCTGTTTCTGTGAACGGCTGCCCCCGAGGCGGCCTGCGCTTACGGCTTCGAGGGCTTGCCGCCCCGCCCCGTCGCCTTGCCGACCCGCTCCCCCACGCCCCACGCCGTGACGCGCCACAGCGCCTCGACGAGGATGTCGCGGCTCATCTTGGAGTCGCCGAGTTCACGCTCGACGAACGTGATGGGCACCTCGACCACGTGGTAGCCGGCCTTGACCGCGCGGCGGGCGAGATCGACCTGGAAGCAGTACCCCTGGGAGGCGACCTCGTCGAGACCGAGCCCTTCCAGAGTCTCGCGGCGGAAGGCGCGGTAGCCGCCGGTGATGTCCCGCAGCGGCAGGTCGAGCGCCAGCCGGGAGTAGAGGCTGCCGCCCCGGGAGATCACCTCGCGGGACTTCGGCCAGTTCACCACCCGGCCGCCGGGCACCCAGCGCGAACCCAGCACCAGGTCGGCGCTTTTGAGGGCGGTAAGCAGACGCGGCAGTTCCTCGGGCTGGTGGGAGCCGTCGGCGTCCATCTCGATCAGCACGCCGTAGTCACGCTCCAGGCCCCAGTGGAAGCCCGCCAGGTAGGCGGCGCCCAGGCCTTCCTTGCCCTTGCGGTGCAGCACGTGGACGTGGCCGTCCTCGACGGTCAGCTCGTCGGCCAGCTTGCCCGTGCCGTCCGGGCTGTTGTCGTCGGCCACGAGTACGTGCGCCTCGGGGACGGCCTTGCGCACCCGGCCGACGATGCTCTTGATGTTCTCCGCCTCGTTGTAGGTCGGGATGATCACCAAGGCCGTGCCGAGCGGGCCGAACGTCCTCACCTGGGCTCCTGCCGCGAGGGTCCCGTCGCCGTCGTTCACTACTGCCCCTTCATGTCCATACGCAGAGGTCCACCATAGTGGGCCCGGCCTGCGCCGACGTGACAGGACGTTCGAATCGTGGTGTCGAATCCGCAAGACGCGGGTAGGAGCGCGCCTCCCGGTGTGCGCCTGCGGCGGATGGGGGCCCGGCGCCCTTCGGGCCGACCTGGGATCCGCCGGCTGCGGATCGACCTGAAGCCGTTGTCTACTGAGCGCGCGGGCCCCACCCGGGTCGCACCTCCCCGACCGGCTGGAACGTTCCCTCGGCGCTGCGCCGGCCTGAGCCTGGCTCCCAGTGGCGGTGCCCCGGTGCGGCACACCGTCCCTGACCCGGCGGCGCCGCGGCGAGTGCTCGGACGTTCCCCGGTCGGGCGTCCGGTGGTGGACTCGGCCGAACCTACCGGCCCCCTGCGGCCGCCTGTCAACAGCCGTTTGACCTGCGCATCCAGCGGCAAAGCCCTGGTCAGCGCCGAGGATGCGCAGGTCGCGCGCCGGGGGCGCGGCGCGCGGCTGAATGCGCGCCACCCCCGTAGATCACTCGCCCGGCCGTACGAAGACCGTGCGTCCGCCCACCGACGGCCCCGAGACCGGCGTCCGTAAGGCACTCGACCCGCCCGGCCGGCTA
>NZ_JBEXSH010001180.1:0-2194 GCF_040613555.1 Streptomyces sp. NPDC006265 | reverse complement strand
GGAGGGCCGCCCGTGCCCACCACAGCCCGGCCCCAGGCTCCCAGACCCCCTCCACCCGGGGGCCCGGGGCCGGGCCCTCAGATCCCCGAACGGGAGTAACTCCCCCACGGTCGGGCCCCGTCAAGTGACGGAGGACCGACCACTGCTCCACGGCCGGGCCGGGGGTGCGGTAGCTCAACAGCAGAGAGCCCGCCCGCAAGGCGGAGATACAGGATGGAGACCTGTCCGCGCCCCCACCCCAGACCCTGAGCAGCCCCTGAGCACCGGAGTCCCACGCCGCTGGCCACGCCCCCTCCACAGCGGCCCGGGGCCGGACCCAACCACCACCAAGGAGCAGCACCTGATATGGGCACAACCCTTGCTGTCCTGTCGGCTGAGCACATCGGAAAGCTGGTAGAGGTCGACGATTCGCTCATGGTCGACTCCCAGACCGTGCTCTACACCGCCACCCGACGTGTGCGACTCCTCGACTTTCAGCAGCTCAACGGCGCCACGCGCCTTCTTGACGGGCGCGTTCCGCAGTGGCCGGCCTGGATCGAGTGGGCCGACTGGCGCACGTTTCGCGTATTGCACTAACCCGGCTAACCCCCACATCCCCTTCCGCTGGGGGTTGGGGCCGGCTATCAGGCCGGACAGGCTCCTGTAGCTCAGCAATGGACAGAGCGGCCGTAAAACGGAACGGCGTCATGGTGAGAGGTTGCGGATGCACCGGGACCGGGCCCTGGCCAGCCAAAAGCTCCAGGGTTGGGGAACCTCAACCCCCGGCAGGGAAGCGCGTTGTCCAAACTCACCTACTTGGCGCGGGTTCGAATCCCGTCAGGAGCACCACAGCCCTCACAAGCAAGGCAAAACGGTCTGGCCCATCGGGCCCGACAGCGGCCCCCGCACCCCTTTTCGCCGGGGCCGGACCGGGCTACTCAGAGCACCACAAGGACCGAGAGGCCGCAGGAATGACATTCGAAGAATGGGCCGAGCGCCTGGACAGGGTCTACATGGACGGGTCCCGCCACGACTGGCTTGACGAGGATAAGACAGCGTGGGAGGAAGCCATCCGCGAGATGTCGGCCGAGTTCCCCCACGTCACCATCACGTGGATGGATCCGAAGTGTGGCTGCTGCACCTTGGACGACCCGGCGCTGCTCGCCTTCGACGACCCGCGGGGTCCGGGCGGATTCGAGCTGCTCTACCCGACCTTTCGCCCGACACACACCTACTACCTGGGCTAACGCCACCGAGCGCGCCCACGCTGAGTCACCGCCCAAACCGGGCCTGCAGAAGTCGGACCCGGCTCCATGCGGACGTGGTGTCCGCAATCAAGTTTGAGGAGAACCTGTGTCCCAGGACAACAGCACAGTGAGCCGTCAGGAATTCATGGACGAGCTACGCGAGCAGTGGGAAACGCAGCCGACTGAGCAGTACGAGTTCCTCGGGCTGACTGGCATCTATTACAACGACTGGCTGGAGCACCGCCACGGCTGGCCGGTCGACGCAGCTGGCAACTGCCGCGTCCATTCGGAGCTGGAGGAGTTCCTGGCAACAGACTGCACGGTCTGCTCGACCCTGATCAAGCTGTACGAGGAGAGCGCGGTGGGGGTTCGGTCGGCGGGGCGGTCAGAGGGCGGTGCGACGGGCGAAGGCGGTGAGACCCGGTAGGTCCGGCCGGCGTGCGGCGACTTCGGTCGTCAGCGCGCGCACCGAAGGGCGGCGGGCCTCCAGCGGTGCGGCCCGTTCTACGAGTTGTAGTTGGGCGAACGCGGTCGGCACGTCGTCGGCCGCCAGCAGGGCGCGGGCGGTGTCGGTCGCCGCGCGGGCTCGGCGCTCAGGCGTGGGCAGCACGGCCGGCTCCAGGTTCGCGGCGTACGCCAGGGCGCGGTCGATGTCGCCGAGCTTCTGGTGGATCCCGACCCGGTACAGCGTGCACTGCGCCGGCGACAGGTCCCCGCGTGCCGGTCCCCTCCTGCGGTCGTGGAGGAGGCGGGCCGCGGTCTGTTCGGCCAGGGACGCGAACTGCTCGGCGGCGGAGGGCATGCGGGCTTGGGCGGCGGTGTACGCGGCGGTCAGGGCCACCATGCCGACCGCGTCCAGGACGCCCTCGGATGGCCGGGGGCCGGCGTCCAGCTCATCGTGTGCTTCCTCGAGCAGTTGCAGGGCCTTGTCCGGCGACCAGATGCTGTCCATCGAACACCTCTATCAG
>NZ_JBEXSH010001179.1:0-2198 GCF_040613555.1 Streptomyces sp. NPDC006265 | reverse complement strand
GACCTCCGCACCGCCCCGGCCAGTGCTTGTCGGCTGGTCGGGGCGGCACGGGGCCAGGCGGCTCAGGAGGCCGGATTCCTGGTGAACGTGCCCGCCCCCGACGTCGTCCGGCTGATGCCGCCACTGAACCTCGGCGACGACGAGGTGGACGCGCTCCTCGGGGCGCTGCCCGGCATCCTCCAGGCAGCCGGCGGGGACGGACGATCCGGGGAATGAGACGACGATGAGCCAGGCGCAGGACCACGAGCAGCCGGGGGCGAACGGGCCCGCCGTGCCGCAGACCCGCACCGCCCGCCACCGCCGGATCGTGGACATCCTCAACCGGCAGCCGGTCCGCTCGCAGAGCCAGCTGGCGAAGCTGCTCGCCGACGACGGGCTGAACGTCACGCAGGCGACGCTCAGCCGGGACCTGGACGAGCTGAACGCGGTGAAGATCCGCAACGCCGACGGCGACCTGATCTACGCGGTGCCCAGCGAGGGCGGGTTCCGTACGCCCCGGGCGCCGCTGGGCGGGTCGGCGAAGGAGGAGCGGATGCGGCGGCTCTCGCAGGAGCTGCTGATCTCCGCGGAGGCTTCGGCGAACCTCGTGGTCCTGCGGACCCCGCCGGGGGCTGCGCAGTTCCTGGCCTCGGCCATCGATCAGGCCGAACTGCACGACATTCTGGGGACGATCGCGGGTGACGACACGCTGATGTTGATCAGCAGGAACCCCGATGGGGGACAGGCGCTGGCGGATCACTTGCTGAGGTTGGCTCAGAACGGACATTGAGCGCTGTAGGGGTGCCGGTGATGGGTGCGTGGGGGTGCGCTGTGGCCGTTCGCGCAGTTCCCCGCGCCCCTGAGGGCGTCCCCCCGCTGCGGGCGGGCGTGCCGCTAGGGGCGGCTCCCGTCCCACTGAGAGCGGGACCTCGTTCCGCCGGGTTGCGGCCCCCCCAGCCGGAACCTACCCCAGCCTCGCCGCCAACCCCCCAGTGCAGCGCACCTCGTCGCCAGCGGTGATCAGCAGCGCTTCCACACCCGGCAGCGACTCCAGCCACGCCAGCCCCTCCCGCGACCCCATCGCGAACGCCGCCGTCGCCCAGCAGTCCGCCCAGGTCAGCCGAGGCCCGACGACCGTCACGGCGACCAGGTCGGTGACAGCCGACCGCCCCGTCCGCGGATCCACGATGTGCGCGCCCCGCTCCGCCGTACCGGACGTGGCCACGGACAACTCGTCCACCCCGCCCGCGGAGACGACCGCCGCGAGACCCCCCGGCCGCAACGGATCCGACACCCCCACCCGCCACGGCCGCTTCGCCCCCGGTGACCCCAGCAACTGCACGTCCCCGCCGCCGTTGAGACTCACCCCGCACACCCCGGGCACGTCCGCCAACAGCCGCGCCGCCCGCTCGACCGCCCAGCCCTTGACGATGCCGGTCGGGTCGAGGCGGCCCTGGTACGACGTGCTGAACCAGCCCTCGCTCAGATGCTCCGCCTCGGCGGCCAGTTCCAGCACCTCGGCGACCTCGGGATCGCATTCCGCGACCGTCACCTCCCCGCGCCGCAGCCGCGAGATCTGGCTGTCCTCGCGGTACGTGCTGAACACCTCGTCGACCCGGTGCAGCCCGGCGACGGCCTTGTCCAGGGCCGCGCGCACGGCGGCCGGTTCCCCGCCGCGGACGTCGAAGGAGAAGACGGTCCCCATCGTCTCCTCGGCATGACGTACCGCGGCGGGAGCCTGTGCTGAGTCGGCCACCGTGTCAGCCACCGGCCTGGTCCAGCGCCGACTGGAGGGACTGCTTGTAGCCGGCGCTGGTGTACGTGGCGCCCGAGACCGCGTCGACGTCCGCGTTCCCGGCCGCCACGGCCGCCTGGTTGAGGCGGGGCACCGAGCTGGCGGTGATCTGGTCGCTGCGGCCGCCCTTGGGGGCCTGGACCGCCTCCGCCTTGGTGATCTTCCCGCCGGTGACGGTCACCCGTACCTGGACCGGCCCGTACTGCGTCTGCGCCGCACTGCCGGTGAGGGTCTGCGTGGTGGCCTGGCCGCCCCCCGAGCCCGCGGCCTGCGAGGAACCGCCCCCGGCGGGAGCCTTGTCCAGTGCGGACTGGAGCGACTTCTTGTAACCGGCGCTGGTGTACGTGGCGCCCGAGACCGCGTCGACGTCCGCGTTCCCGGCCGCCACGGCCGCCTGGTTGAGGCGGGGCACCGAGCTGGCGGT
>NZ_JBEXSH010001178.1:0-2200 GCF_040613555.1 Streptomyces sp. NPDC006265 | reverse complement strand
GCCAGAGCTGGGCGCCGGTGTCGGCCAGGCCGCCCCCGCCGACCGCCTGCGGCTGCGTCCGGGACGGGACCGACGGGGTCGGGGCGGCACTGGTCGCCTGGCCGACGGCCTGGGAGTCGCCTAGGCCATCGGTGTCCTGGTCCTCGCCGTTCTTCGAACCGCCGCCCTGCTCGGCGGCGTTGCCGCCGTCGGCGGAGGCGGTCGCCTTCACCTCCGGCCGGGCGCCACCGGGAGCCGTGGACGCGTCGCCGGGTTCCGGCTCGGGGGCCGGCTTGTCCGCCGGGGGCTTCGCGGCGTCACCCTTGCCGTCGTCACCGTCGGCGCCGTTGTCGGCCGGCTTGCCGCCGCCGTTCCCGTTCTGCGGGGCGTCGGGCGTCTTGGTCGGCTCCTCCTGCGGGGCCTCCGGCGTCTTGGTCGGCTCCTCCTGGGGCTCCTCGCCCGGTGCCGGGTTCTGTCCGCCGTCCGCTCCGGCTCCGCACTTACGGCCTTCATTGATGCAGTCGACCATCTCCCCCATCAGATCCTCGTCGAAGATGCTGATGAAGTCGCCGTGGTCCGTGACCGGCTTGTGCAGCTGCTCCGGGAAGGAGTCGACCGCGAACAGCGGTGTCGTACGGCCGCCGTCCTGCAGGCTCGGCGCGTCGATGTCGTAGACGATGCGCTGGACCAGCTGCGGGATGGGGCGGAAGCCCGAAGGGCAGTTCCCGGCGGCGTCCGCGAACGCCACGTGGGTGCGGTGGTTGGCGCTGTCGATGTTGCGGCCGTCCCAGCAGCTCTGGAACTTGAAGGTCCGTACGACGTCGCTGCCCTGCGGGCACAGCGGGTACTTGTCCTTCAGCTGCCGGTCCTCGAACCCGGTGCAGCTCCACGAGGCGTTGGCGTTGGCCGGGCCGTTCACGAACGACTTGGCGTCGCCGGTGATGATGCGCAGCAGCCGCGGCATGGCCGTGACCTTCTCGCGCGGGTTGCCGACGAACGTCAGCGTGACCTTCTTCGGCGTGACGATCTCGCCGGCGTTGCCCTCGATGCCGCCGCCCGGCTTCTGGGCGTCCTGCTCCTGGGCACCGTTCTGCAGGCGCACGACGGGCCAGTAGTAGGTCGACTTGTCGCCCTGGTCGTCGCAGCTGGTCTCGGCCTTCGCGAGGTCCTGGTCGCTGGCGAAGGCGTTGTTGGACTGGTTGCCGACGTAGTCGTGGAAGTGGTGGGCGCCGTTGGTGACGCCCGGGGCGACGATGATGTTGTCGGAGTTGAACAGGCCGTTCTCGTTCACGCCGCAGCTGGTGGCGAAGGAACCGCGCGACGCGTTGCCCTCCTGGCGCGGGTCGTTCACGTTGGGCTGGACGCTCTTGATGTCCGCGAAGTCGGCGGCGACGGGGCCGTTGCCCGCCTGCCCTCCGTTGGCGCCCTGCTCCTGGCCGTTCCCCTGCTCCTGGCCGGACTGGTCCTGCTCCCCGGCGGGCTGTCCGTCGCCGCCGTCCTGGCCTTCGCCCTCTGCGGGCGCCTCGTTGCCGTCCTCGACGGTGCAGGCGGCGAGTGCTTCGAGGCCTTCGGGACGGTCCCCGACGCGGTCGATGGCGATCGCCATCCGCTCGAGGGTCGCGGCCCGCTTCTCCTTCAACGGGTTCACGACCGCGTTGTCGGCGAAACCGGGGTCCTGCTGCACCTGCTGGGCCGATTCACTCAGCCGCTGGTAGGCCTTGGCTATCTGCTCGTCCAGCAGGGCGAGTTCCTTGTCGACCTCCCCCCGCGCCTGCTCGGGGACCGAGGTCAGCTTGCTGCCGACGTCCGGGCAGTCGATCGTGGCGCCCGCGGTCCGGATCCCCGTGCCGGACCGTGTCTGGGCGGAGTCACCGCCCGAACCTGCGTCCGTGGCGGAGGCGTAGACGTTCGCGGCCATCAGGCCGCCTCCGCCCAGGATCAGTGCGAATGCGGCGAAGGTCGCGCGTCGTGGACCGGTAGGGCGTCTTCGCGTGTTGCGTCCCAAGGGTGCTCTCCTGCGCTTGTGGCGTACCGGGCATGAAAAATCCCCTCACCCCATACGTGCGGGAGCACCGGTGTGCTCACTCACCTCGAAAACTTTCGGAGAATTCTCATGAAGCCCGGGACGCCCGAGCCCCGCCGGACGGCACCGTCCGGCGGGCAGGCGCAGGTCAGCGGAAGTTCACGTCACTGCACAGGAAGTAGGTCTGGTCCATATGCG
>NZ_JBEXSH010001177.1:0-2200 GCF_040613555.1 Streptomyces sp. NPDC006265 | reverse complement strand
CGTGAGCAGCGAGCCCGCCGTGCTGTCCGCCGTCTGGAGTGTGGTGGAGTCGTCCGGTCTCAGTGCGGCCCTCGGGGAGCGCCCGCCCTACTCCGGGTGGCTGGGCGTCATCTCGGCGAAGAACGGCGTCCAGACGGTCGCTCTGCTGCCCGAGCGGGTCCGCAAGATCCTCGCCGACGCCGGATACTCCCTCGACGCGGTCGTGGGCAGCTGGGTCGACGCCGGCTATCTGGAGACGCTCAAGAGCCAGCGCCCGCCGCACCTGGTGCCCCGTCGCTTCGACGGCGCCCGGGCCAAGTGCCTCGCGTTCACCCCCGAGGGCATGCCCTTCGGCGAGCAGGACGAGGCGGCATGAGGACCGTCGGACCGGTGGTACGCACGAAGTGCGTACCACCATCGCCCCAGCATTCCCGCAGGTCAGGCGCGTACCAGCGGTCACTTTCGGGCCGGTACGCAGCCGCCCGGAAAAGACACCCCTCAGGCGTGGGCGCGTGTGCGTGCGCGTGTGTGCGTGCCTGCGCACATCGACCCCTGTCTGTTTCTGCGTACCTGCGTACCACTGTCTCTAGAGAGAGACATAACAGCAGGTCAGAGCCGCTTTTTGCCCGGTACGCAGCCGGTACGCAGCCGGTACGCAGCGCGTACCGCCCCTCTCTCCTCTCCACCGAATCGAGGTGACGCATGTCCTTCACCCCCCGCCCCTACCAGCTCGACGCCATCGAGGCGCTGCGCCAGGGCTGGGCCAACGGCAAGAACCGCGTGGCCGTCGTCCTCCCGACCGGCGCCGGCAAGACCGTCGTCTTCTCCCACCTGGCCCACCAGATGCTCGACAGCCTCGGAGGCCGCCGAGCCCTCGTCATCGCGCACCGTGAAGAGCTGATCGAGCAGGCCGCTTCCAAGCTGCTTGCAGTCGACCCGATGCTGCGCGTCGGCATCGTCAAGGCCCAGCGCGACGACCACGCCGACGCCGACGTGATCGTGGCCAGCGTCCAGACCCTGGCCGTCACCCGCCGCCGCGAGGCCATCCGGGATATCGGCCTCATCATCGTGGACGAGTGCCACCACGCTGCGGCCCCCACCTACATGGAGGTGCTCAGGCACTTCGGCGCCTGGGACGGCGTCCCGGTGGCCGGCTTCACCGCAACGATGACCCGGGAGGACGGCGGCCTGGCCGAGGTTTGGGAAGACGTCGTCTTCCGCCTCGACATCCTCGACATGATCAGCGACGGCTACCTCTGCGACGTCCGTGGCAAGGCCATCACCGTCGACACCCTCGACCTCAACAAGGTGAAGACCAGGGGCGGCGACCTGGTCGACGGGCAGCTCGGCAAGGCCCTGGAGGACTCCGGCGCGCTGGACGCCATCGCCAAGGCCTACGTCGACCACGCTGCGGACCGCCCGGGCGTGGTCTTCACTCCGACCGTGGCGACCGCCAAGGCCGCCGCCGATGCCCTGGTCGCTGTCGGCATCAAGGCGGCCCCGGTGTGGGGCGATATGGGTCGCGACGAGCGCCGCGCGACCCTCGCCCGCTACACCGCGGGTGAACTCCAGGTGCTCACCAACTGCATGGTGCTCACCGAGGGATTCGACGCGCCGCACACCAGCTGCGTCGTGGTCGCCCGCCCCACCAAGTCGCCGGGCCTGTACGTGCAGATGGTTGGCCGCGGGCTCCGGCCGGCACCCGGCAAGACCGACGCGCTGCTGCTCGACGTCATGGGCGCGGCGAGCCGACACAAGCTCGCCAGCATGGTCGATCTCACTGAACGGGAGATCGGCCAGGCCGAGCCGGGCAAGAGCCTCCGGCAGGTCGCCGAGGAGCACGTGGCCGCCGAGAAGCGCCGCACGCTGGCCGCGCGGGTCGAGGCAGAGGAGATCAACCTGTTCGGTTCGTCGGCGATCCGCTGGCTGCGCACGCCGGACGGCATCTGGTTCATCCGCCTCACCAGCGCGATGTTCCTGTTCCTGCAGCGTGACCCTGGGACCCGGTCCTACCGGATGCGCCGCTGGACGGAGGCGCACGGGGTGCACCCGCCGAAGGACGACGTGGCACGGCCGCTGCCGGAGGCGCTGGCGTGGCTGGAGCAGCAGGCCAAGGTGCTGGCGCCCGGGGCGTTCGTGTCGAGGCAGGCCCGTTGGAGGGCCGGGAAGCCCAGCCCGAAGCAGTTGGGCTTGTGCCGCCGCCTCGGCATCACCGTGCCGC
>NZ_JBEXSH010001176.1:0-2202 GCF_040613555.1 Streptomyces sp. NPDC006265 | reverse complement strand
GCTCGTTCGAGAAGGGGCTGAAGACCTGCGGGAAGCCGTTCTGCGCAAGGACGGACCCTGGAGGAACTGCGCACGACGGACGACGCGGGGCGGCCGACCGACGGCTTCACCGACACCGAGGGCGGCAGCCCACTGCGCTGCTGCCTGCGCCACGGCGAGCCGGGCGAACGCCTCGCCCTGGTCTCGTACGCTCCGCTCCGCCGCTGGGCCGCCGAAACGGGCGCGACTCCCGGCCCCTACGACGAACAGGGCCCGGTCTTCATCCACGCCGACGACTGCGCGGGCCCCGCCGGTGACGCCCTCCCCTTCACCGGCTCCCACCGCACGGTCCGCCGCTACTCGGCCGAGGGACGGATCCTGGGCGGCCGACTGGTCGAGGAACCGGGTGCCTTCGAGCAGGCGCTCCTGGAAGCGTTCGACGACCCGGCCGTGGCACTGGTCCACGTCCGGGCCGTCGAGTACGGCTGCTTCCTCTACGAGGTGCGCAGGGGCTGAGGGGCCTGGCCCTTCAGCTCCGCCGCCACCAGCTCCGCGATCTGGATCGCGTTCAGGGCCGCGCCCTTGCGGAGGTTGTCGTTGGAGACGAAGAGGGCCAGGCCGTTGTCCACCGTCTCGTCGCGGCGGATGCGGCCGACGTAGGACGGGTCCTTGCCGGCGGCCTCGAGAGGGGTGGGGATGTCGGTGACGACGACGCCCGGGGCGCCCGCCAGCAGCTCCGTCGCGCGCTCGGGGCTGATCGGCCGGGCGAAGCGGGCGTTGACCTGGAGGGAGTGGCCGGAGAAGACCGGGACGCGCACGCAGGTGCCGGAGACCTTCAGCTCGGGGATCTCCAGGATCTTGCGGGACTCGTTGCGGAGCTTCTGCTCCTCGTCGGTCTCGTTCAGGCCGTCGTCGACGATGTTGCCCGCGAGGGGCAGCACGTTGAAGGCGATGGGGCGCTTGTAGACGCCCGGCTCGGGGAAGTCGACCGCCCCACCGTCGTGGGTGAGCTTCTCCGCGTCGGCGACGACCTTCTGCGTCTGGCCGTGCAGCTCGGCGACGCCCGCGAGGCCGGAGCCGGAGACCGCCTGGTACGTGGCGACGACCAGGGCCTGAAGGCCCGCCTCGTCGTGCAGCGGACGCAGGACCGGCATCGCGGCCATGGTCGTGCAGTTCGGGTTCGCGATGATGCCCTTGGGGCGCTCCTTGATCGCGTGCGGGTTGACCTCGGAGACGACCAGGGGCACCTCCGGGTGCTTGCGCCACGCGGAGGAGTTGTCGATCACGACGGCGCCCTGGGAGGCGACCTTTTCGGCCAGCGCCTTGGACGTGGCGCCGCCCGCGGAGAACAGGACGATGTCCAGGCCGGTGTAGTCGGCGGTCGCCGCGTCCTCCACCGTCACGCCGTCCAGCTGCGACCCGGCGGAGCGGGCCGAGGCGAACAGGCGCAGCTCGGTGACCGGGAAGTTCCGCTCCGTGAGGATCCTGCGCATGACCGTGCCCACCTGTCCGGTGGCTCCGACGATTCCGACCCTCACGGTGACTCCCTCTCCTGCGTCTCTTCACGTACTCGTTGCTTGGCCGAGGCTTTTCCATCATGCGGCCGACCACGGCCCGCCTGTCCACTTCTTTCCCCGGACTGCCCGAAGAGTGGGACGGCCTGTCCCGTTCCATGGTTGCGGACCTGCGGTGTCGACCCCGCTGAGCTGGAGGAATTCGTCCGGCAGGGGTCGGGCGCCGAAAGCTCGCCTGCCCATGCCGGTCCCGGCCACACGGAAGTGTGATGTACGCCTCTGTCGCCCTGGCGGAAACTCGCCGTGCGGTGAGCGAACGTTCCGGGCCGTGCCGGCGTCGTAGGAGAAACGACGTGAGGGGGGTGGCTTGTGCTGTTGCGCGGAAGGCCACGGCGCGGCCGGGAGGCGCACGCGGCGGCCGGCGATGACCCGGGGGGCGAGGTCGATCCGCTGGATCCGGCACAGGAGCGCCGGGTGCGGGCGGTGCTCGCGCTCGGCGGTGTGCCGCAGACGGACCTGCCGGACGGGGTGCAGCAGGTTCGCCTGCGGCTGCTGGAGCGGGCCGCGAGCGGCCGGGAGGCGCCGCGGGACGTCTCGGCGTGGGCGGCGGTCGTCGCCTCCAACCTCGCCATGGACTGGCACCGGGCCAAGCGCCGCCAGGAGCGGCTCGGGGAGCGGCTGGCCGCCCTGCGCCAGCCGGCGGAGCATC
>NZ_JBEXSH010001175.1:0-2203 GCF_040613555.1 Streptomyces sp. NPDC006265 | reverse complement strand
GGCTGATCTTCAGATCGCCGTACTGGCTGGGATCCGGCGCAGGCCGACCGCCATCGCCGGGATCCAGTTGGTTCAGCTGCACGCTCTCGCCGATCGGATGGCCGGCCTCCTTCGCGAGCTGCCGGGCCTGGAGGGACAGGGCGCGGATCAACGCGTGCTGCCGGCGGCTCAGCTCGCGCAGCTGCGTGCCGTCCAGGTCCTGGTGGGCCTGCCGCAACCCCTCCCCCAGGCGCAGCAGGGGCTCGACCTCCCCGGGGCTGCTGCGGACCAGGAGATTGCTGACCCAGGCGGCGAGGCTGGGCTTGCGCAAGGTGCGGATCCGCTCGGCGAGTTCCCGGTCGCCGGCGGTGCGGGCGGAGGCCATGGCGGAGGCGCGGGCGGCGGTGAACTCCTCCGGGCGCAGGGCGTACAGCTCGTCGGCGACGGAGTCGTAGTCCATGGTCACCCCTTTCGCACGGAAGATCCGCTTTCGATCGTCTCAAGCCCCGCCCTCAGGGGCGCGCGGAGCGCCCGCAGAACGGTCGGAGGCACCCCGTTCAAGATCAGGAAATCGACGGTTTAACATATGAGCGCCGCCTAGCTCGAAAGATGGACTCGTGACTGTCAACGACGACTCGTTCACCAACTGGAAGATCCGCGAGGAGATCGCGGAGTCGATGATCCCGATCATCGGGAAGCTGCACCGGGAGCAGGACGTGACGGTCCTGCTGCACAGCCGCTCCCTGGTGAACAAGTCGGTGGTGAGCATCCTCAAGACCCACCGTTTCGCCCGGCAGATCGCCGGTGCGGAGCTCTCGGTCACCGAGACGCTGCCGTTCCTGCAGACCCTCGCCGAGCTCGACCTGGGTCCGTCCCAGATCGACATCGGCATGCTCGCCGCGACGTACCGCGAGGACGACCGCGGTCTGTCGGTCGCGGAGTTCACCGCCGAGGCCGTCGCCGGTGCCACGGGAGCCAACAAGATCGAGCGCCGTGAGGGCCGGGACGTCGTCCTCTACGGCTTCGGCCGCATCGGCCGGCTCGTGGCCCGCCTGCTCATCGAGAAGTCCGGCTCGGGCAACGGTCTGCGGCTGCGGGCCATCGTCGTGCGCGGGGGCGGCGAGCAGGACATCGTCAAGCGCGCCTCGCTGCTGCGCCGCGACTCGATCCACGGCCAGTTCCAGGGCACGATCACCGTCGACGAGGCGAACAGCACGATCGTCGCCAACGGCAACGCCATCAAGGTGATCTACGCCGACGACCCGTCCGAGGTCGACTACACGGCGTACGGCATCAAGGACGCCATCCTCATCGACAACACCGGCAAGTGGCGCGACCGCGAGGGCCTGTCCCAGCACCTGCGCCCCGGTATCGACAAGGTCGTGCTGACCGCGCCCGGCAAGGGTGACGTCCCCAACATCGTGCACGGCGTCAATCACCACACGATCAAGCCGGACGAGCAGATCCTGTCCTGCGCGTCCTGCACCACGAACGCGATCGTGCCGCCGCTGAAGGCGATGGACGACGAGTTCGGCGTCCATCGCGGCCACGTCGAGACGGTTCACTCGTTCACCAACGACCAGAACCTGCTGGACAACTACCACAAGGCCGACCGCCGCGGCCGGTCCGCGCCGCTCAACATGGTCATCACCGAGACCGGTGCCGCCTCCGCCGTCGCCAAGGCGCTGCCCGACCTCAAGGCGCCGATCACCGGCAGCTCGATCCGCGTCCCGGTCCCGGACGTCTCCATCGCGATCCTCAGCCTGCGGCTCGGCCGCGAGACCACCCGCGAGGAGGTCCTCGACCACCTCCGCGACGTCTCCCTGACCTCGCCGCTCAAGCGCCAGATCGACTTCACCACGGCTCCCGACGCGGTCTCCAGCGACTTCATCGGCTCGCGCCACGCCTCGATCGTCGACGCGGGCGCCACCAAGGTCGACGGCGACAACGCGATCCTCTATCTGTGGTACGACAACGAGTTCGGCTACTCGTGCCAGGTCATCCGCGTCGTTCAGCACGTCTCCGGCGTGGAGTACCCGACGTACCCGGCCCCGGCGGTCTGACCCCGGAAGACGAAAGCGCGGGGCGTGCGGGCCCCGCGCTTTCGTGTGTCACCGCCGGGTCAGCTCGACCCTGTACTACCGTGCCTGTGTGCCGTCGTGGCTGGTCACGGAGTCGATGTGGGGCTTGTTGTCCGCGCTCGTGGAGAGATACCAGAACTGCC
>NZ_JBEXSH010001174.1:0-2207 GCF_040613555.1 Streptomyces sp. NPDC006265 | reverse complement strand
CCTCCAGCTCGCGGCGCTTGCGCTCCTCCTCCTCGGCGCGCAGCTTGGCGAGCTGCTCCTGGCGCTCACGCTCGAGGCGCTCCTCCTCGGCCTTGCGGGCGGCCTCTTCCTCGGCCTTGCGGCGGGCTTCCTCCTCGGCCTTCTTCCGCGCCTCCTCCTGGGCCTTGACCTCGGCCTCGGACAGCGGCAGCACCTGGTCGAGCCGGTGCCTGATGACCGTCGTGACCGCCTCGGGCTCCTGGCCTGCGTCCACCACCAGGTACCGCCCGGCGTCGGCCGCGGCCAGAGTGAGGAATCCGGCCCGCACCCGCACGTGGAACTCGGCGGGCTCCGACTCCAGCCGGTCCGGCGCCTCGGTGAACCGCTCGCGCGCGGTCTCCGGCGCGACGTCCAGCAGCACGGTCAGATGCGGCACGAGTCCGTTCGTCGCCCAGCGGTTGATCCGGGCGATCTCGGTCGGCGACAGGTCACGGCCGGCGCCCTGGTAGGCCACGGACGAGTCGATGTACCGGTCGGAGATGACGACCGCGCCACGCTCCAGGGCGGGCCGTACGACGGTGTCGATGTGCTCGGCCCGGTCGGCCGCGTACAGCAGCGCCTCCGCGCGGTGGGACAGACCCGCGCTCGACACGTCCAGCAGGATCGACCGCAGCCGCTTGCCCACCGGCGTCGCACCGGGCTCACGTGTCAGCACGACCTCGTGGCCCTTGGCGCGGATCCACTCGGCCAGCGCCTCGGCCTGTGTGGACTTGCCGGCCCCGTCGCCGCCCTCCAGGGCGATGAAGAAGCCGGAGGCCGCGGCCCCCTGCTCCGGGTCGTCGCCGCCGAGCAGCGCGTCCTTCAGGTCCTGCCGCAGCGGCACACCGGAACGGTCGTCGACCTTGGCCAGCACCAGCGCGGCGACCGGCAGCAGCAGGGCACCGGCCAGCATCAGCGTGAAGGCCGCGCCGCCGTGCGCGAAGACGAACTTGCCGCTCTCCAGCCGGTGCGGCCCGATCACCGCCGCCACCAGCGGGGCGATCACAGCGCCGAGCGCCACACAGACCCGGACGACCGCGTGCAGGTGCTCCGTCGTGCGGGGGCGCCGGTACTCCTCGGCCTCCTGGTCGAGGAGGGTGTGCCCGATGTTGGCGGACAGGCCCGCGCCGACGCCGGCCAGCGCGAGGATCAGCAGCACGGTGGTGACGTCCGGGACCAGACCGGCGACCAGTAGGGCGACGCCGGTGAAGGCGATCGTCAGCGCGAGCAGCCGGCGGCGCGACAGGGCGGGCACCAGGGCGGGCGCCGTACGGATGCCGATGACGACACCGCCGGTCAGCGCGGCCACGAACAGGCCGTAGAGCACGGGGCCGCCGCCCAGATCCTTGGCGTGCAGCACGGCCACGGCGACGGCGGCCGACACCGCGGCGGCGACGGCCGCGCACGACAGGACCAGCAGCGGCATCGCGCCGGTGCGGCCCTTGTCGGTGCCGGTGCCGGTCTTCGGGCGGCGCAGCCCTTCGAGCGGCGACCGCGCGCGCGGCGTGCGCGTGCCGGGCAGTTCCAGGAACGTCAGCACGGACAGGGACGCGGCGAACAGCCCGGCGGCCACGTAGGAGGCGAGGGCCGCCTGGTGCTGGCCGAACCAGTCGATGCCGGCGCCCAGCAGGTTGTTGAACAGGGCCGCGACGACCAGCGCGACGGCCGCGAGGGGGATCGCCACGAAGCCGGTGCGCAGCGACAGGCGGCGCAGGGCGTCCATGTGGTCGGGCAGCGGCCGGACTGTCGCACCCTCCGGCGGCGGGGCGGGGAGCAGCGCGGGCGCCGCGCTCTCGCGGCACACCGACCAGAACCGCTCGGCGACCCCGGCGACGAAGGCCGTGACGAGGAGGACGGCCAGTGCGTTCTCGGGCGTCCAGTCGATCCACAGGGGCGCGACGATGAGCAGCGCGGCGCGCAGCCCGTCGGCACCCACCATGGTCCAGCGCCGGTCGAGCGGGCCGTCCTGCGAGGTGAGCGCGGTGAGCGGGCCGAGCAGAACGGCGCCGAACAGGAGCGTCGCGAGGATGCGCACCCCGAAAACGGTCGCCACTGCGAACGCCACGCCCCGGTAACCGCCCCCGAACGAGCCTTCGGCGACAGCCGCCTGAAGGGCCAGGAGGACCAGCACGAGAAGGGCGAGGGTGTCCCCCACGCCGCCCACGAGCTGTGCGCTCCACAACCGCTTC
>NZ_JBEXSH010001173.1:0-2224 GCF_040613555.1 Streptomyces sp. NPDC006265 | reverse complement strand
GAGCTCGCGCCGTCACCGGCCATCTGCTGTCGGCCGGGCACCGCGGGGTCGTCTTCCTCGGCGGGCTGCCCGGCAACACCGCCCTCGACGCCCGCGTCGCCGGCTACCGGGCCGCCCTCGCCGAGCACGGTCTGCCACCGGGGGCCGCGCACGTCGTCGACTGCGGACTGGGGCGCGCCGCCGGACACCGTGCGATGACCGAACTCCTCAAGGCGAAACGGGAGTTCACCGCCGTCTTCGCGGGGGACGACATGGTCGCCGCCGGCGCCCTGCGCGCCATCGCCGACGCCGGGCTGAGCGTTCCCGGTGACATCTCCGTCGTCGGCTACAACGACATCCCGCTCGCCGAGGACTTCAACCCGCCCCTCACCACCGTCCGCACCCCGGCCGAGGAACTCGGACGCGCCGCCGTGCGCGTCGCCCTGCGCGACCCCGAGCACGCCGCCGGGGCCCACCACCTGCTCGGCACCCACATCGTCGTCCGCGACAGCGTCGGCCCGCCCCCGCCCGGGCGAGCCCTGTGAGCAACGGAGGAACCGCAGCCGTATGAGCGCGCCGCACGTGTCGCTCCCCGACCCGACGCACCTCCCCAACCTGCCCCACCTGCCTCCCGCCGACCCGTTGACCTCACCCGTCACCGGCTGGACCCGTGCCCACTGGGAGGCCGTCGCCGACCGCCTCCTGGACGCCCTGACCCCCTACGCCTCCCCGGGCCTGGCCCAGTACCGCCTCCCCGGCCCGCCCAGCCACTCCGGGCCCTGGTCGGACGGCCTGGAGGGCTTCGCCCGCTCCTTCCTGCTGGCCGCGTTCCGCATCGCCGGCTCGGGCGGGCAGGAGACGCCCGGCCTGACCGAGCGGTACGCGGCCGGACTCGCGTCCGGCACCGACCCGCACAGCCCCGACCACTGGCCGCCCATCACCGACCGGGGCCAGCCCATGGTGGAGGCGGCGTCCGTCGCGATCGCCCTGCACGAGACCCGCCCGTGGATCTGGGACCGCCTCGACGACCGTGTCCGGCAGCGCATCGCCGACTGGCTGGGAGGCTTCGTAGGAGCGGTCGTCAACGACTCCAACTGGCGGCTGTTCCAGGTCATCACCGAGGAGTTCCTCGCCTCCGTCGGCGCCCGGCACGACCGCCGGGAGATCGACGCCGGACTCGCCCGCCTGGAGGACTGGTACCGGGGCGACGGCTGGTACACCGACGGCGACGGCCGCAAGTTCGACTACTACAACGCCTGGGCCCTGCACCTGTATCCGGCCCTCTGGGCCCGTATCGCGGGGCCGCGCGCCGACCCCCGGACGGTGGCGGAGCACCGTACGCGCCTGCGCTCGTTCCTCCACGACCACCAGCACTTCTTCGGCGCCGACGGTGCTCCCGTCCATCAAGGCCGCTCCCTCACCTACCGGTTCGGTACGACGGCGCCCCTGTGGGCGGGTGTGCTCGCCGACGCCACCCCGCTGCCGCCCGGCCGCACGCGCCGCCTCGCCTCCGGGGCGCTCAAGCACTTCGCGGAGCGGGGCGTACCCGACGAGCGGGGGCTGCTCACCCTCGGCTGGTACCGGCCCTTCCTCCCCGTCACCCAGCGGTACTCGGGCCCCGCTTCCCCGTACTGGGCGAGCAAGGCCTTCCTCGGCCTGCTGCTGCCCGCCGACCACCCCGTGTGGACCGCGCCCGAGGAACCCGGGCCGGTCGAGACGGGCGACGTCCGCCTCGCGTTACCCGCCCCCGGCTGGCTGCTGCACTCCACCGCAGCCGACGGGATCGTACGGCTCGTCAATCACGGCAGCGACCGCCTGCCACCCCCGCCGGCGACATCGGACGACAGCCCGCACTACGCCCGGCTCGCCTACAGCAGCGCCACGGCCCCCGAAACACCACCGCCACCGCGCACCGCCCCCGACAACCACATCGCCCTGCTCGCTCCCGACGGGACACCCACTCCGCGCGGCCGGATCCACCCCCTCGGAGCCGAAGGCGGCCGTGCCGCCTCCTGGCACCGGGCCGTGCTCCCGGGCAGCGGCGAAGGGCACCGCATCGAGACGGTCAGCGTGGTCCACGGCCCCTGGGAGGTGCGCGTGCACCACGTCGACGCGCCGCCCGGCACGCCCGTGCGCGAGGGCGGCTGGGCCGTCGCGGACGACACCGGGCCCCTGGTCGGCCGGACCGGCCCGGCCCGGGCGACGGCCCGGCGCGCGGACGGGCTGACCAGCACGGTCGTTGGAC
>NZ_JBEXSH010001172.1:0-2226 GCF_040613555.1 Streptomyces sp. NPDC006265 | reverse complement strand
TCGGGGAGGACGGCGAGCTGATCGGCCGGGTGAACCTGATGGATCTGGCGGACGGCACCGCCGAACTCGGCTACCGCGTCGGCGAACCACGGCCGCGGAACTGGAGGAGTCCGGCCGTACCGCCGTCCTGATCGTCGTCGACGGCACCCCCGCCGGTCTGCTCGGCATCGCCGACCGGCTGCGCCCGGACGCCGCCGCCACGGTCGCGTCCCTCGCCCGGCTCACCGGCAGCGCCCCGGCGCTCCTCACCGGCGACAATCCCCGGGCCGCCGCCCACCTCGCCGCCGAGGCCGGTATCGACGACGTGCGCGCCGGGCTGCTGCCGCAGGACAAGCTGGACGCCGTCCGGGAGATGGAGAGCGCGGGCCGCAAGGTGCTGGTCGTCGGGGACGGCGTCAACGACGCACCCGCCCTGGCCGCCGCGCACACCGGGATCGCCATGGGCCGGGCCGGTTCCGACCTGGCCCTGGAGACCGCCGACGCCGTCATCGTGCGCGACGAACTCGCCGCGGTCCCCGCCACCGTCGCCCTGTCCCGCCGCGCCCGCAGGCTGGTCGTTCAGAACCTCGTGATCGCCGGGGTGTTCATCGCCGGACTCGTCGCCTGGGACCTGGCCGGTGACCTGCCGCTGCCGCTGGGCGTCGCGGGCCACGAGGGCTCCACGGTCCTGGTCGGCCTGAACGGGCTGCGGCTGCTGAGGGAGGGGGCCTGGCAACGGGCCGCCGCCGGGGAAAGTGGCTGACGAACGCCCCTCAGCGCACCGGTGGGGGACCGCTGCTGGCCCGCGTCACCAGATCCACGGGCACGAGGGTGTCGGCGCGGGGCCGCTCGCCCGGGCCGTCGATCCGGTCCAGGAGGAGGCGCAGTGAACGGGTGCCGATCTCCGCGAAGTCGGTGCGGACGGTGGTCAGCGGCGGCAGGAAGTGCGCGGCCTCGGGGATGTCGTCATAGCCGACGACGCTGACGTCCCCGGGGACGGACCGCCCCGACTCGTGCAAGGCGTGCAGCAGGCCGAGCGCCATCTGGTCGTTGGAGGCGAACACCGCCGTCACCTCCGGGCGCCGGGCCAGCCGACGGCCCAGGTCGTAACCGGAGTCGGCGCTCCAGTCCCCGACCAGGGGGTCCGGCACGGCGGCGCCGGCTGCCTGGAGCGTCGCCCGCCAGCTCGTCAGCCGGTGGTCGGCGGAGGTCCAGCCGGCCGGGCCGGCGATGTGCCACACGGTGGGGTGGCCGAGGGCGAGAAGGTGCTCGGTGGCCTTGCGGGCGCCGGTGCGGGAATCGCCGGTGACCAGGGGAGTGCTGTCGTCGAGCGGGCTCTCCAGCACCACCAGGGGAGTGCCCAGATCGGTCGTCTCCGCCAGGGCCCGGCCCACCCACAGCTGCGGCGCGATCGCGATCACGCCGTCCGCGCCCTCGGCCGACAGCCGGTTCACGGCCTCGACGACGGTGGCGCGGTCGGCCGTGTCGAGGGCGATGGAGCTGACGAGGTAACCGGCCTCCTGAGCGGCCGTGTTGATCGCCGTGAGAATCGAGGCGGGCCCGTACCGGGCGGCGTCGAAGGAGATGACCCCGAGCATCCGGGTCCTGCCACTGGCCAGGGACCGCGCGCTGCGGCTGGGCCGGTAGCCGAGCGTGCGCATGGCTTCCGAGACCGCCTCGCGCGTCTCGGGACGGACGGCCGGATGGTCGTTGAGCACCCGCGACACGGTCTGCTTGGAGACACCGGCCATCCGGGCCACGTCGGCCATCACCGGCCGCGCCCCCGCGAAGTTACGCCTGCTGCGGCCCTTGGCGACGGGACCGTCGGGGGCACTCGGTGTCATGGCGGGTGATCCTCGATGTCGGTACGGCGGTCCTGAACCCGCCCGGCAGGAGCACAGCATAGGCCGGGCAAGTGCCCGGAACGTCTCAGCCGGTCCGGACGCTCCAGCGGCGCATGACCACCCATGCGGCGTCCCGCACACGCGCCTCCCGCCAGGCGTCACCCGACTGCCCCGGCACGTGCACGGGCGCGTCCCGGGCCAGCGGCAGCACCTCCAGCCGCAGTCCCTTTGTGAGCAGCGCTCCGGCCGGCAGCCGGTCCAGCCCGATGTCCCAGACCCGCCCCGAGTAGAACTGGTCGGCGACCAGAACGTCGCCCACATAGGCCCGTGCCAGGTCCCCCGTCCAGCGCAGCCGCAGCAGCACACCCGCGGGGTCCCGGAGCAGGTCCTCCGGTACGTCGAC
>NZ_JBEXSH010001171.1:0-2226 GCF_040613555.1 Streptomyces sp. NPDC006265 | reverse complement strand
GGCCGAAGGCGTGGGCCTCCCGTATGCCGTCCCAGGGCCGGGCGGGACGGGGCGCCTGGAAGCGGGCCCCTCGGCGTGCGCGGCGAGCAGCCGCTGCGTGGCACGTTCGTCGCCGTCGGCGCGCACGGCATCGGCGTGCGCCTGCGCCCACTCGCGCACGCCGGCCGCTGACGACCGGGCCCCGTCCACGCGTTGGCGCGCTTCCCGCAGCGCCCCCTCCCGTACGGCCGCGGCCTCCTGCTCGCCGAGTTCGAAGAGCCGCTGCGCCCGTTCCCCGAGCGTCTCGTAGGTCTGAGGGGCCAGTCGGCCCACAGTCTCGCGCAGTCGCTCCAGTTCCTCGTCCATCCGCCGGGCGAGCACCGTCAGGCGGGCCGCCCTCTCCCAGGCCGCGTCCCGGTCCGCGGAGAGGGCCTCGGCGTACGCGTCGACCTGCTCGGGACGGTAACCGCGCCCCCGCACGGCCGTGAAGCCGTGCGGTGACACCGTCGCGCTGCTCATCCGGACCCCTCTCCACCACACCGATGCGAAGGCGCGCGCACCGATATGAAGTAGCGCTAGAAATGGGATGATTTCGCGCACATCTTGGTGGATCAGACGGAAGTGTTCATAACGCGACACTCCGCACCGAGGTCACGGGCCCACGGCCAAGCCGTACGGGCCGTGAAGGCCCTACGACCGTACGGGCCGTCAGCCCCAGGTGGTGCCCGCGGGCTCCTGGATGGTCGTGTTGATGCGGTTGAACATGTTGGTGACCGAGACGGTGAGGATCAGCGCGGAGAGTTCCTTCTCGTCGAAGTGGTCGGCCACCTCGTCCCACAGCGCGTCCGGCACCGACTCCCCCGAGAGGTCGGAAAGCCGCGTCATCGCCTCCGTCAGCTTCAGCGCGGCACGCTCGGCGTCCGAGAAGAACGGCGCGTGTCGCCAGGCGGCGACGGCCGCGATGCGCTCCTCGCTCACCCCGGCTTTGCGGAGGTTGGTGACATGCCCGTGCACACAGGGGCCGCAGCCGTTGATCTGGCTGGCGCGCAGCCCGGCCGTCTCCGCCACGTCCTGTGCCAGGCCGCCCTCCCCGATCGCCTGGAAGAGGGTGCCGATGCCCTTCATCGCGCCGGAAAGGACGTAAGCCGGGTTCGTCATCCGTGCCTGCATGATCTCTGCCTCCTGTGTCGGCCGTGCGTCGCTGTCACTGCACTGACGGAACGGCGGAGGGAGGTGTGACAGCCCGGTGCGAAAAATCTTCGGCACGGACAGGAAAGAGCCGGGCCCGGTCGTACGAGCGACCGAACCCGGCTCCTTACGGCACGTCAGCGGCGAGGCGTCACAGCAGTCCGTCCCACATCTGCTCCAGCAGCACCGACCACCAGCTCTCCGGCGACCCCAGTGCCGCCGGGTCGAGCGCGGCCAGCTGGGCCTGGAAGTCGACGGTCCAGCGGCCCGCCTGCTCCTGGTTCAGCCCGAACCGCAACCGCCACATCCGCCCGAGCAGCGCCAGACAGCGCGCGAACTCCGGCAGCCCCGTGTTCACGAACTGCGGCGGCACGGGCGCCCCACCCGGCCCCGCCTCCACCGGCACGGCCACGATGTTCGCCGTGCCGTACTGCACGCAGATGGCCTTGCCGAAGTCGCTGCCCATCACCAGATAGGAACCGGCGTCCGAGGCCGGCTGCACACCGCGCTCGGCCGCCAGCTCCGCCAGCGTCGGAACGGGACGGCCCGGCTGCGCCTGCGCCCAGAAGAACGGGCCCATGTCCATCGGCAGTCCGGCCGCCACCAGCGTGTGCGCCACCACCGGCGGCACGCCCTGCCGCGACACGGCGGCCTGCTCGAACCGGAACACGCCCGGCCCGAACGCGGCCGCCAGCTCCTGCCCGATGGCCTCCGGCGGGATAGGCGGCACCGCCTGCACCGGCGGCAGTGGAGCGCGCACCGGCGCCGGACGCGCCGGGCCGTCCGCCACCTGGTGCAACTCGCCCTGGTGGGCCAGCAGCTGCTGCATGCCCTGCTGCCGGCTCGCATGCTCCGTGCCGTACGGCGCGATGCTCGTGATGCGAGCCTGCGGCCACTGCTCCCGGATCATCCGCGCGCAGTACGCACCCGGCAGCTCGCACGACTCCAGCTCGGTATGCAGCTCAAGCACCTGGTCCGGGGGCACGTTCATGGCCCGCAGCTCGTGGAAGATCTGCCACTCCGGGTGCGGCGTACCCGGCGCCGAACGCCGGATCAGCT
>NZ_JBEXSH010001170.1:0-2228 GCF_040613555.1 Streptomyces sp. NPDC006265 | reverse complement strand
GCTGCTCCGCTCGTCCCACGACTACGAGCTATGGTCCGAGAGCCACGAACTCGGCCTTGAGGCCGCGCGCCGCTGCGGGGACCGTGAAGCCGAAGTCGAGATGCTCAGCACGTGGGGGGTCGGGCTGCGCGGCGCAGGCAACTTCGAGGCCGCCGCCCAGACGTTCGCGGCCGTCCTGCGGCTCGCCCGCGAGGAAAACGACCGTCGCGCCGAGGCCCAGGCCCTCCACGAACTCGGGTCCGTGAACCTGCACAGCGGTCATCCGGCCGAGGCGGAGGACTTCCTGCTCCAAGCCCGCCAGCAGCGCATCGAGCTGGGTCACGCGAGCGAGTCCGAGACCGACCGGCTCACGTACAGACGGGCCGTGGCGATCACCAACGTCTGCCTCGGTCAGGCCCAGCTCGAACTCCACCGCCCTGCCGAGGCAATCGAGATTCTGAGCGCCGCCCGTGCGACGCTGCTCGACATCCAGGACGCATTCGACGCGGCCCGGGCGCTCGCGTGGCTCGCCCGCGCCCACGCCGCGGGCGGTGCCCCGGGCGAAGGCGAACAGGAGGGGCGCCGGGCCGTCGCCGAATGCGACGCTGCCGGATCGCAGCGCTGGCGTGCCCACAGCAGGGAACTGCTCGGCCATACCCTTCGAGAAGGCGGCCAACTGGGCCTGGCACACGCCTTCTACGAATCAGCCGCTGGCATCTACTCGGCTGTCAGCCGCCGCGATGAGGACCGCGTCCGCCGGCACCTTCAGGACCTCTCGTGATCACCTGCGGGCTGCGGCGACCGCGCCCTCCCGCCTTACGCCCCGCACGGGGGAAGCACGCGTTCGTCGGCCCCACCCTGGAAAGGCGTGCGGACCAGCTCGTCGTCGTGTTGATGAATCTGAAGAACGACGGCGGTCCGGAACCGAAGCGGGGCGTCCTTCCCGAGCGGTGGCACCTGGCCTACGAAGGCATGTTGGCGCCCTTGCAACCGGACGTGGTCGCGGTGACAGAGTTCACCTTCTCCCAGACCAGGACCGGCGCAGCGTGGGCTGAGAAGAGAGCCGCCAACCGGAGGTTCCAAGCAGCCCAGTATGTCCTGGACAGCCACGGCTTCCGGGCAGCCAAAGGCCAAGGACGCAACTCAACCGGTCTGTTCATACGCAAGGGGTCGTTCCTCCTCGACCCGTCGCCCCAGCGCCACTACACCAAGATCTACCGGACGCCGCCCACGCATGTGGTCGTGCGGCTGCCCGAAGTGCCGCACGTCCCGATCAACTTGCTGTCGCATCACGCGCCGTACTGCAACCCGCTCCAAAGCCAGCTTGAGGCATACGAGCTGACCTCCGTGATCGACAAGATCGACGCCCACCATGACGCCCGTTCTGGTCTGGAACAGGCCGCCGCCTGGGTCCTGGGCGACTGGAACCAAGAGGCGTGGGGGCCGTCCGGCATTCCCTGGAACTCCCCCGAGGTCACTGACCGTGTGCACCGCTGCCACCGCGCCGTCAAGCAGTCGCCGGGACCGCAGGGACTCTGGGTGAGCAGAACCGGCGTGGACGAGTTGATGATGGATGTCGGCATGCACGACGCCTGCCGATTCGCCGCCATGCACCGCGGCCAGCCCCACGCGCTGGACCCGACGGCCGGCTTCGCACCCGGAGCCGCCGGCCAAGGCGGCCTGTGCCGGATCGACCGCCCATATTTCGATGGCTGGTCGGTCCAGGCCGTCGAGGAAGTACGGGTGCTGGACATGACGGGGATCAGCGATCACCACACAGTGGTCATCGTTCTGTCGCGGCCACAGCTCGTTCAGGCTCTGCTCCGGGCCTTCCCCGAGCTGCGCCCGTGGGCGCTGGCCGCATGACTCCGGGACTCCCCGTGGCATCCGACGCCGACCACGGCCCATCCGCCCGCAGCGGTGGTTCGACATGACCATTCCGCCGCCTGCCTCAACAGCGCTACCAATGAGAGGCCCCACCGTGCCACCCCACCCGCGTACCTGCGGTGCACGCATCCCGGTCACCGCGGACCTGCGCACCCACTCCCTCGCCACACGGCCTGATGTTCCCGGGATACCGCGCGGCTCCGTCATCTGCGAGTTGACGGAGCATGGCCCTGAGCAGCACGCGGGCCTCATCCGCCCGCTCGCACGCCCCGAGGGCGGCGCGGTGTGGGCCACCTGGACCACCCCGGAGGAGGTCGCCTGCCTCGCCTTGTACGACTGCGGCAAGCATGGCGAGGATCAGG
>NZ_JBEXSH010001169.1:0-2238 GCF_040613555.1 Streptomyces sp. NPDC006265 | reverse complement strand
ACTCGCAGCCGTCGCCGCCGACGTGGGCGCCGGACTGCCGGACTTCCTGCGGCCCACGCACTATGCCCAGGTCGACAGCATCCCGCTGACGGTGAACGGGAAGGCTGACACCAGGGCACTGCCCGAGGCCAAGCCGCTGGGCGCGCTGACCACGGCGGGGGAGCGGGGCCCGCAGACCGAGACCGAGACCGTGGTGTGCGAGTACTTCGCCGAGGCACTGGACCTCGACGACGACGAGGTGAGCGCGGTGAGCGACTTCGTGTCCCTGGGAGGACACTCCATGCTGGCGGTGCGGCTCGTCGGGCTGCTCCGCCGCGAGTACGGTCCCGTGATCACCATCCGCGATCTGTTCACCCTGCGAACCCCGGAAGCGATTGCCCGCCACCTCGATGACAACTGACACCCAGCGGCCCCGTCACGGGGCCGCCATCCTCCGGACCGCCCTGCGCCGCAACATCGGCGCCATGGCCTGGGGCACCCTCCTCATGGGCCTCTACCAGGCCGGCGAGACGGCCTTCCCCATCGCGCTCGGCATGATCGTCGAGCACACGATGCGCGGCGGCCGCAGCCTTCAGGCACTCGCCGTGTCGATCGGCGCCCTGGCCGTGATCATCACGACGGTGTCGCTGTCGTGGCGGTTCGGCATGCGGATCCTGCAGAAGGCCAACACGACCGAGGCGCACCGCTGGCGGGTGAAGGTCGCGGCCTGCGGTCTGCAGCCCGTCGCCCGGGACGTCGACCTCAAGTCCGGCGAGGTGCTGACCATCGCCACCGAGGACGCCGACCAGACCGCCGACATCATCGAGGTGGTGCCGCTGCTTATCAGCTCGCTCGTCGCGGTGCTGGTCGCGGCGGTCGCCCTGGGCCTGGCGGACGTACGGCTGGGGCTGCTGGTGATCGTGGGCACCGTCGCGATCCTGTCGATCCTCAGCGTGATGTCCAAGCGGATCGGCAGCAGCACCCAGGAGCAGCAGGCCCGGGTGGCGCGGGCGGGTGCGAAGGTCGCCGACCTGATCACCGGCCTGCGCCCGCTGCACGGCTTCGGCGGCAACCACGCCGCGTTCCGGTCCTACCGGAAGGTCAGCACGGAGGCGAAGCACCAGTCGATCACGGTCGCCAAGGTGAACGGCGCCTACGCGGGCACCGCCCTGGCCCTCAACGCGGTGCTCGCCGGTGCCGTGACCCTGATGGCGGGCTGGCTGGCGTTCGAGGGCCGGATCACCATCGGTGAACTCGTCATGGCCGTGGGCCTGGCGCAGTTCATCATGGAACCGCTCAAGCTGTTCTCGGAGATGCCCAAGTACGTGATGATCGCGCGCGCCTCGGCCGAGCGGATGGCTCTGGTGCTGTCGGCCCCGCCGGTCATGACCCCGGGCTCCGAGCGCCCGTCCGAGGGTGGCGACCTGGAGATCGACTGCGTCCGCCACGGCGCGCTGACCAACCTGAAGTTCCAGGTGAGGGCGGGCGAGTTCGTCGCCATCGCCTCCTACCAGCCCCGAGCGGCGGCCGACCTCGCCGCCGTCCTGGCCGTGCGCGTCCCGCCCGCCGCGTACGAGGGGACGGTGCGGATCGGAGACAAGGACCTGGCGGACCTCTCCGTCGAGGCGGTCCGCGAGCACCTGCTGGTCAACCCCTACGACGGGGAGATCTTCGCGGGCACCCTCCGCACGAACATCGACCCGTCGGGCACGAGTCGGACGGTGCCCGAGGCGGTCGAGGCCTCCATGCTGACCGACGTCGTGGCCCTGCACCGCGAGGGCCTCGACTACGGCGTCCGCGACCGGGGCGCCAACCTCTCCGGAGGCCAGCGCCAACGCCTCTCCCTGGCACGCGCCCTGGCCGCCGACACCGACATCCTCGTCCTGCACGACCCGACGACGGCGGTGGACGCGCTCACCGAACAACTCGTCGCCCGCAACGTGGCGAAGCTGCGCCGGGGCCGCACGACGATCGTGATCACCAGCAGCCCGGCGTTCCTGGACGCGGCGGACAGAGTCCTGATCCTGGACGACGGCACGATCACGGCGGAGGACACCCACCGCAACCTGCTGGCAAGAGACCAGGACTACTTCTCGGCGGTGGCACGCTGACCGATGGGGGCGCGGCCAACTGCGCGATCGGCCCCCACGCTTCCGCACTCGACGACGGCGCTAGGCGGGAGGCGTCGAGGCCGCGTGTGGATTCTCAAGGGGCTCGGGGGAGATGCTTTCAGGGGCGCGGGGAACTGCGCGATCGGCC